>NZ_RZRQ01000129.1:0-15983 GCF_003997785.1 Mesorhizobium sp. M7D.F.Ca.US.004.01.2.1
TCGGCAGGCTCAAGGACTGGCGGCGCATCCACACCCGCTATGACCGCTGCGCCCACACCTTCATGTCCGCGATCTGTATCGCTGCAGCCGTAATCTTCTGGCTCTGATCAATGAGTCCTGAGCCTAGTTCTGGGTGTCACTTTCCGCCGGCTTGCTGGGGCGGGCGCTGCCAGATTTCACGATCGGCAAATCTTTGCCAGGCGATTGAAGTTTTGACAGGCCTCGTAAATGACCGACGCGGCTGCCGGTGAAAAGCATTGATCAGGCGGCTACTTTTCAAGGCATATGTCAGGCTTCAAATTCCCGACCCGCTGTATCTGGCGGCTTCCTTCCACAATGCGAGCGCAACGGCAGGTGTCCGTCCCTTCACCTCATATTTGCGATCCCGGTAACTTCCCGCTGCAATCCATACGGTCTTTGAGCGTCGGTAGATCATAATGCCTCGTGCGCTCGCCCAATTGCACAGTTTTTCATCATTCCTATACATCGCCTCTGCTCCCGTTACCCCATCGAGTTCTTCGATGCATCAAACGTGCCACAATTACGTGTAGCTAATGTTACATTTGCCTTGGTTGTGCTGCTACTAGCGGCGGCGCATAGTTTGGATCGTGCGCAAATAGGCGCGAGATGCTTGTCGGATGCGGTGCGTTGGGAGCGTCACTCCAACTCGATAGTCTTGCGTGTCGCTTTTCGGGCGCCAGGCTTGCGCTTTGTCATGGCGGTCCCTGTCGAGATTGGCGCCTCTGAGGAAAGCCGCAGTTCTCGCAGCCGGGCCGTCTTTGCCTCACGCGCCTGACGTTCGATGGCGATGATGGATTGAGCCTCGCGGGTGGCACGTTCAATCCGGTCTTTGTCCTGAGGCAGTCTGGTCAAGGAAGTCTCTCCTGTCTTTCGATGGCACCCAAAATGCTGGCCGGGAGAAAACGTTCCGACCCACAGCGCCTCGGTACGGAAAAAACATCATCCCGCTCCGATCTCATTTGTTGTTGAGAGCGTGCGCAAAGCCGCCATGTGCGAGGGGTCACCGGCCACGAAACGGGCGCTGATGCTTGAAGGTGTGATGTACTCCCGCCCCGCCAGGAGACATCGGATGGAAGACGACCAAGGCCCCAGCGGCGTGATATCCGTTCTCGATTCCCACATTTTGAGGGATGCCTTCAAGGCTTCCATTGCCGAGTTGCGGCTGCCTGAAGCGAAATGGGCGGAACATGCCACGGCGATGACGAGCGAACTCACGGGCAATCTCGACGTCGGCGCCGGCGTCATCGAATGGATCATCCGCAAGTGAGGCCGCCAGTCCCCATCGACCTAGTGCACGCCGCAGACTTGGCGCACGCCGCAGACTTGGCGCACGCCGCAGACCTGGTTCACGACAAAGCCGAGGGTCACCTGGCGATGGTGACGCTGGGTCTGTACGCCACTCTCAAGGGCCTCGCGGCTCCTGTCGAATTGCTGGCCGAGGCTTTAACGCTCAAAGCCCCTATGGATGCTTTCTCTGGAGGGTGTGGCGACGAATTAGCGGAGGGATCCGCTACATTTGCTTGAGGGAAGCGCGATGCTCCGTCGCCACGCGAACCAACTGTCTCGGCAGAGGATGGTTCCGCGATTGCTCGCTTGTCTCCACCGGGCGACGGAGGGATTCGTTCCGCCCCCGGGTATTCAATACCGGGGCCGTTTATCGGAGACCACGACAAGCCTCCCCCCAACATTTTGGCATCGTTTGCACACCAGCTTCGATGCCAACCGCTTTTCGGTGATGAAATCATAGTGGGTGCCGTAGATCTCGATCAGGCCATCGAGATCCAGCGAACGCAAATGACCGCAGCGCGCATTGCCGCAATATGCACTGAGGCCCATGCCTTGTTCACGAAGCTCACCGAGCCTGGTGGGCAGCGCGACTGGAATCAGGATATCTTCGGACATTGCGGGGTTCGCCACCACCACGAGAATGGGTTTTCGAAACTCGGCCCGGTCAATGTCGCCGATCGCGTGGACTGCCTTTTGTTCTGCGACACCTATAAGGGAATCGATCTCTTCCATTGCTTCGATATGGCCGCGAACAGACAAAGCCCTTCGCAGCACATGCAACGCATCTCTCGTTTCGCAAAGTGTCGTCCGCAAGGTGAGAGGCATTTTCGCGCTTACTTCTTCATGTAGCTGTCGGGGAGACAATCGGCTTCAACCGCTGCCGCAATGAAGGCTCGATGGACGTCCCTTGTGCTGCAACATCCCACTCTTTCCCCCACCAGGGCAGCAAGCGCAGCCAGAAACATTGGCCCATCGGATGGCCAGCCATCCGCCAAAGCGTCGGCCATTTGAGGAAGTGTGCAAAGGACGGAGATGGTGCCGTCACTTCTTTCGATGGGAATTCCGGAAAACATATTTGGCTGGCTGACTGTCATCGCATAGCTCCCGCTGGGGCGGGAGAACGGTAATCTCTCTCAAGCACCAGCGCCCGTGCCACAGCTGATGACAGATTTACTTAACCACCTAAACAAGGTTCCGTCTATTAACTATGACGCATTGGGGGAATAATATTCAATTATTCTCACTTTGCAATTTACTTGCGGATAACAGTACGATTCCGACATTTCTCCATCGAGTATTGGTACAGAACCGACAATGTTGAGCCGACCGGAGGCAACAGGCGCCGTGCCCGGTCATCAATCCCCCGAGCCGGTCTCTCCCAAAAGCCTGCTATATTCAGCTTCTGGCTCCCCATATCCACCATTGGCCAGCGCAATCAGTCCAGGGCGGTCCAGTATGATGACCTCACCCCGGCGCGACCGGATCAGAGCAAGGCCTTCCAATTCTTGAAGGGCGATGGTGACGCCTGGCCGTCTGACGCCCAGCATCGTGGCGAGAAACTCGTGGGTAATGGAAAATCGTACTCCCACCACGCGGTCGTCGCACATCAGCAACCACCGGGCCAGACGGCTCGCCAACCGCAGCCGCGCGTTGACAAGCGCGGTACATCCGGTCTGGATCTGCAGAGAATTGACGAAGCGCAACAGGAACAAGCGCAAGGTGGGACTGGTCGTCAAAGCCGCATTGAAGCTGCCTGCGTCCATGCGCATCGCTTCGCCTTCGAGTTGCACGAAGCAGGCTTGCGGTGCGCGGTCGTCGCCCATCACCAGCGAATATCCGGCCATCCCTTCATTGCCGATGAAGCCGATCTCGGCCTCGTGTCCACTGGGCGTGCGCGCGACGACCGACGCGATTCCGTGCTCGATGAAGTAAACGGCTTCAATCGGCACGTCGGGCGTCACGAGGGGCATTCTCAGCGGCAGGGCTACCCGGTGCAAATCCGGTTCGAGCAGCGCAAGGTCCTCGGCGGTCATCCTTCGCAACAGTTCATTTCGGAACTGGTTGTCCAAAGCCAGTGCCTGGCCAGCGACAGTCGATTTTGGGATTTCGTAGTTCAATATGCAGCTCCCGCAGGGGCGGGAGTACGATCGGCACTCTCAAGCGCCAGCGCCCGTTAAAGTGGCCAGCGACGGGGAAGTGTACGCTTTCGACAATCCGATAGCGAGTCATTCCGTGCCGGGTTGCTATTCGGAATCTTTTCCCTGGAGGGGGCGTGGTGACGAATTGGCGGAGTGCTCCACCGCATTCGCTTGAGGGAAACGCGATGCTCCGCCGCCACCCGAACCAACTGTCCCGGCAGGGGTTGGTTCCGTGAGTGCTACCTCGACCGCCCACAAGGCAGGCCTCTGTACCGATGAGGTTTGGGGATCGACCTCGCCGAGCCATTCGTCGTAGCTGAAGCGCATAGCGGCAAGCAGTTCCGCGGGCATGTCCATGCCGCCTTGAAAAAGCTCCATGGCACGGCACCCGAGACGTTCCCTGGCCGGGTGGCCCGCGGCAATGCCGGCCTGGCGGCAATAGTCATCGAGCACTTTACCCAGGATCGAAAGCTGATCTGAATCCGCCGACCCGTTGAAGATCATCGCGCTTCTCCCATCGTTGGGGCGAAAGCGCGATCTGCTCTTTCAAGCGCCAACGCCCATTCAACGGCCAGCGACAAGCGCACGGTATGCTTCCGACCATTGGTTAGCGAGTCCCGCGAACTGTCCGGAAGCGTACCAAGCAATTCGCTTAATTGTTCGCCTGGCGGTAACTGGGTAGCTTTGCAACGCGGCGGACCTTAGATGCCGCCTTGGCCGACGCGGGACCCGGCCCCCCGCCCAACCTAACCCCCGCGTCGGCCATCGATAGCGGTGCCTTTATTGGCGGGCCTTGCGAATGGGACGCTTGATGCCGAGAGACGAAATCGCCTAATGCCAAAAGACAGATTTGAGTGCCTGCAGGAAGCGCCCGGCAGCTGGATGGTGTGGGACCATACGGGTGGAGCGCCGGCAAGGCTCGGCGGCGTCGAGTTGCGAGGCCAGGACAAGCACCGGGCAGAGATCGCGCGCGACATCCTCAGGCGGATCTTTCGGACTGGCCGGGATGTCGACGCCGCGAAGAGCGACCCTTCGGACGCATGAGGCGCAACCAGGTGCTGCGTGTTCCTGCGCGGCGCCCTCTGCGCGCAGAAAACCCGCCACCGACGCAAATCGTGACAGGTCTCCCGGAGTAGACCGGGCGTCCCACCGCCAGGTCTATTTTCAAAACTTCACGGCGGGACAATTGTTCCGCCAAACCGGAAACCAGTGCGTTCCATGGGGATAAAAGAAACCCCGCCGGCCGGAGCCTGACGGGGCATTTGATTGGAGGTGTTCCGGATCGAATGGGAGACGATCCGGGGGAAGAACGC
The DNA here is from genome assembly GCF_003997785.1 of Mesorhizobium sp. M7D.F.Ca.US.004.01.2.1. Lineage (NCBI taxonomy): Bacteria > Pseudomonadati > Pseudomonadota > Alphaproteobacteria > Hyphomicrobiales > Phyllobacteriaceae > Mesorhizobium > Mesorhizobium sp. M7D.F.Ca.US.004.01.2.1. Next base: position 4,760 of record NZ_RZRQ01000129.1, read on the forward strand.
AAAGGCCGCGCAAAGGTTCCGGACGGTGCTGAAGTACATCGCGGGAATGCCCTGTGGCGGCGTCAGCCTGACGGGCCGATCGGGTCCGATGACGGGATTGCCTGCGCCGTCAAGGCCGACAGTTTCTGCCGTTTGACCAGCACCGGCTTTTCATAGGTCTTCTTCATGGTTTGCCTCTTAGTAGAGTTCGATTGCGGCAGCGTCGTCGCCGGCCGCGCTCTGTCAAGCTGAAGCGGCCAAGGCCGGCCAGCGACGAAACCTGCCTCAGTTCCTGTCGGCGGGTTTTGAGCGCATGCGCGAAACCGTCTCGCGTTCGGCGCGCTTGGAGCGCAGCGGCGGCAGGCCGCGGTCGATCAGGTCCATGTCCTCCAGCACCATGTCGCCCATGCGCTTGAAAGCGATGTCGAGCGCGCCGGCGCGATGGGCCGAGCGCAGGAAGCCGGGCAGGGCGCGCACGGGGTGGTCTGACGCCAGCGGCTCCTCCGGGAAGACGTCGCTGGCGGCGACGATGTGGCCGCTCTCCACCGCCGCCATCAGCGCGGGGAAGTCCACCACGCCGGCGCGGCTGAGCAGGATAAAGGCGGCACCCTTGCGCATGCTGGCGAAGGCATCCGCGCCGAGAAAGCCCTGGTTCTCTGAGGTCACCGAGGCGACGACGAAGACGAAGTCGCTGGTCGACAGCACCGCGTCGAGCGAGGCCGGCTCGACGCCATTGTCGATGAGGATCGACGGCGGCAGCCAGGGATCGAAGACTTTGGTGCGGGTGCGGAAGCCCGACAGCAGCCGGTTCAGCGCGCGGCCGAGATCGCCGAAGCCGATGATGCCGACATCGGCGCCCGACAAGAGCCGCGCCGTCAAATTGCCGTCGCCGCCCCACAGCTCCTTGCCATTCCGGAAGGCGAGGTCGGCATCGACGATGTTGCGGGCGAGGTTGAGCGCCATGGCAAGGCCAAGCTCGGCCACCGGCTCGGCGAACACCAGGCCGGTGGTGACGACATGGATGCCGCGTTGAAACAGCGTCTCGTAGGGCATGTTGTTGATGAGGTTGGTCTCGACATTGAAGACGCAGCGCAGCGCCTTCATCCGGTCGAGCGTGTCGGGTGAGATCGGCGGCTGGCCGACAATGTAGCGGGCTTGTGCCAGCACATCGGCCGGCAGCTTCGCCACGCCGTCGGCGGTGGTCTCGACGATGCGGTATTTCGACCTGAGGCGCGCCAGCTGCGGCTGGGTGAAGATGAGGTCGAGCGTGCGTGGTTCCGGTGCGCTGATGACCAGCGGCAAGGCATTGTCTGACATGATGATTCCTCCCGGCGCGATCCGGATCGCGTTTTCTGGGAGGTAAATTACCTTCGATTAAACGATTTACAACCACGAAAAATCGATTTACCCATTTCTCCAGCGGACGAGAAATGCTGATGTCCGCACCTCGGGAGGAGGACCAATGGCGCATCGGCAAGGCCAGCAGCGGCGTGCCTCAATCCATGATGTGGCAAGCCATGCTGGCGTGTCCGCCGCCACCGTCTCCAAGGTCATGGCGGGCGTCACCACGGTGAAGTCCGAAAATGCGCAGCGCGTCTTCGATGCCGTCGAGCTGTTGGGCTACCGCGTCGATCCGCTGGCTTCCGACATGCGCAGGGCCAAGCGCCGCATCATCGGCGCCATCATGCCCGAGTTCGAAAGCGAGTTCTTCGGCCAGATGGTCACCCAGCTCGAGAGCCTGGCCGAGCAGCGCGGCTACACGCTGGTGGCGGCGTCGAGCCGCGAATCCGAAGCGCGCGAAACGGAGATCCTCGCCCGCATGCATGACTGGCGGGTGGCCGGCGTGGTGCTGGCACCGGTGCGCAACGAGCATGGACCGGCGGCCGCATTCATGAAGGCCAACGGCATGACCGGCGTGCTGATCGACCGCGTGCTGTCCGACGACGCCTTCGACACGGTGTCGGCCGACAGTGCTGCCGCAAGCGCCGAAGTGGCGCGCGAACTGCTCGGCAACGGCCACCGCCACATCCTGGTCATCGGCCTTGGCGAGCAGGCGGCCACCGTGCGCGCCCGCCTCGATGGATTTCGCGCCACCGCGCTCAAGCTGGCGCCGGGTGTTCGCATCGACGTCGTGCTCGCCGAAACCGATGTCGAGCCGCTCAGGGCGCAGCTGCGCGACTATTTTGCGAAGGGAGAGCGGCCGACGGCGGTCTATTCGCTGTTCCTCAAGGGTACGCTGGTGGCGCTCTCGGAGTTCCGCCGACGCGGCTGGCACTGCCCCAACGACATTTCGCTGGTCGGCTTCGACGATGCCGAATGGATGCAGGTGACATGGCCGGCCATCGCCGCCGTGGTGCAGCCGGTGCGCCAGATCGCCGGCCACGCCATGGAGGCCTTGTTTGCCAGGATCGAAGGCGGGGAGGGGCCGCCGATCGCGCGGCTCGAGCCTTGCAAGGTTCTGATGCGGGAATCCGTTGGCCCGCCAGGCAACGGCCCGCATTCCGGGACGGCTCGCGGCACGTGACATCAAATGGAGGAAAACGAATGACCCAGTTCGTCCTGAAGATAAATCGATTTACTCTGGCTTCCGGCCTCGCGTTTCCGGCGCATGAACGGAGAGGCTACAGCTGATGAATGTTTTTGGATTGCACACATTCGCCATTGCCCCGGTCTGGGACCTCGACCTGATCGAGCCGCAGATGGAGCGGTTGAAGGTACTGGGCATCGGCCTGCTCGAAATCCCGCTGCTGCGCCCCGAGGAGATCGACACTCTGCGCACGCACGCCTTTGCCGAACGTTGGAATGTCGCGCTTATTCCGTCGCTTGGCCTGCCTGCTTCACTCGACGTGGTGGCGCGGCCGGACGAGGCGCTGGCTTTCCTCGAGCCGGCCTTCGGCGTGTGTGAGGCGGTGGGCAGCGAGGCGCTCGGCGGCGTCACCTATGGCACGATCGGCAAGACTTCCGGACGTGCGCCGATGGCTGAGGAAATGGACGGCATGTGCAGGTTCCTGGTCCGCGCGGCCAAGGCGGCCAAGGCGCATGGGCTGAAGCTCGGCATAGAGCCCTGCAACCGCTACGAGACGCATCTGATCAACCGTGGCATCGACGCGACGCGGATCATCGAGCGCGTCGGCGCCGACAACATCTTCATCCATCTCGACACCTACCACATGCATATCGAGGAGGAGAGTTTTGAAGCCGGCTTCCGCGCCGCCGCACCCTATCTCGGCTACGTCCATGTCTCCGAAGCCAATCGCGGCGTGCCGGGGCGCGGCATGCTCAACTGGGCGGCCTGCATGAAGGCGATATCGGACATCCGCTACAGCGGAGCCATCACGCTGGAAAGCATGAACCATGTCGATGTCGACATTGCCGGCGGGCTGGCCGTGTGGCGGCCGGTGGCCGACAATCCGGACGATGTCATCGAGGTCGGTCTGCCGTTCCTGCGCAAGGAGGCGAGGAAGGCCGGGCTGACGCTGGGGTGAGGGTGCTCCAACGGAGCCGTCACATGTGCCAGCGATGCAACAGTGCAGAATCGTTTGACCGAGGTGCTGCAGAAACGGTGTAAGAACCAGTAACGGCACAATTGACACGAGGCAGGGAATTGGTTCTGCTGGCGCCGTATCCAATGTGGAGGGGACTTTGCGGTGAAGAAATACGAGAAGCCAACTTTGCAGAAGCGCGACAGGCTTTCGGGCGTCACGGCCCAGACTGCTCCCTCGACACCTCCGCCGCCGCCCGCCTGAGCGGTTGGCGTCTGACGCATTCGCCTCATAAGGGCAATCAATAGGGCGCGATTGGCTGATCGCGCCCTATTGCATGTTGGCCACGGGCGCCTGCCGTTGTCCCAGATGCCGCATCTTGCGGCCAATGATCATCAGCCGGCGCGCCGTGTTGTTGCGCAGGCGCCGTACGCGCCATTCCAGCCCGGTTTCGATAGTGATCGACTTGGCATAGTAGCTCACACGCATACCGTCCTCATCGGTAGCCACCTTGACCGGGTCGTCATAGAAGGCATTGATCTTGTCAGCCGCCATGCCTGGTGTTTCCAGCCAGCGCGGAATGTGAACCGAATGGAGCTGGTCGACATCGGTCATCACCCGCCCGATGCCGACGCCCGGCGTTGGACACGTCGTGCAGAAAGCGTCGCCGATGAAGACGACCCCGTCGCGGCGATGGCCTTGCGTCGTATTCAGGCTGACCTGCCTGACCTCGACGGGACTTGCGACTTCGAAGTTGCCGCATAGCGCTGCTATCTCGGGCATCAGCTCGCAAAGCATCTTCTGCGGATCCTGGCGAAACGCCCTCGTCCACGGTTCGGCCACGGTGCGATAGACGAACATGTTCGCCCGCATCTTGTTGCCGAGAGGAAAGATGCTGATGTAGGCGACACGGTCGGCGGCCCGCCTGCCGTAGCAAGTAGCGGACTGATAGGCGAATTCACGCGGCGAGATGGCGAGATCGAATCCCATCGACAGCGAATGCGCCTTCGATTGCTCCACACGCTCGACCCCGACGGCGCGCCGCACCGCTTCGCCGTGGCCGGTGGCCACCACCAGCAGGCGGGCACTGATGACGGAGCCGTCGGCCAGCACAAGCCGCTGCCGGTCCGGTCCGGTCGAGATCTCGGTTACCTTGCCGACCGTCAGCGGCACTTGCGGCGGCAAGGCGTCGCGCAGGCCATTGATCAGCGCGCCATAGGAAAATGTGAATTCCGACTTCTTCTCATGCGCGAACAGCTGGCCGAGGCGGAAGACATGGGTATCGGTTGTTGAGGTGACGAGACGCTTGACCGTCGCATCGAGGCCGAGCTTTTCGAACAGCAGCATCTGATCCATGCCGATCTTCTCGGCCCGGAACTCGTCGTGGTGGACGCGGTGCGGATCGATCAGCGCCACCTTGCGCCCAGCTTGTCCCAACACCGTTGCCAAGGTGGTGCCGGCCATTCCGGCGCCGACGATCGCCACTTCGACTTCGGTTTGGCCAGCCTCTGCGGTACTCATTTCGCTGCCCTTTCTGGTAGCAACTCCCGAGTGCAACTACGGTGGAAGATATCTCCCGGACCTAATTCAACCTCAAGCAACCGGAGCATGTATCTGGTAGTAACCAATGTTTAGGTTAATCGCGGACCCCGTCGTTTCCAGCGCGGTGCGATCGCCGAGCCATCGATGAACTCAAAACCGCCTGCCTCGTTGAGCGTGTGAAGTTTGCGCCCATTCCATAGCGCACCTGGATTTAAGATGGTTTCAACGACTTGCTCCATGCCGATCAAATCAAGGTGAGAAATGCGTGCGATGCCGAGAGCCGCGCCATAGCTCCTGCGGCAGTCCTGAACCGGGCGCAGCAAGTCGTTGCCGCGCTTGACCATGCGCCCGGCCGGCCGCGCCGAGGCGATGTCGATCAGCACGGGATTGTTCGGATGCGGTGTCCAGGGGCCGCGAAAATCCGGCGCCGACCACAGATGCAGCGCGTCGGAGAAGGCGCCGCCGCCATCGCGGATGGTGCCTCCACCATCACGGATGGTGCCTCCACCATCCCGGACAGTGGCGAACAGCCACCAGGCGCCGCCGTGCTCGACCAGGGTGGCGTCGCTGGCGATGATGCCGGACAGAAGCGTCGCCTCCTTGACCCATCCGCCGGGAAAGGCGGTGGCCCGGTAGAGATCGACCGTGCCGTTGGCGCAGCTTTCTGGCACCATCCAGACCTCGCCGTCGCGCTCGAAGACGAAGGGGTAGGAGAGATGGTAGGGCAGGTCGAGCACCGGCTCAGGGCGGCCGAGCGGGCCGGCCGGGCCGAAGGGCACGGCGGAGATGATGGCCCGGCCCAGCCGATGGATATAGTCCTCGACGAACAGGGTTAGCTGGCCTTGGTGAACGATCGGGAACGGGTCGGCATAAAAGCGGCTGCCGTCGTCCGGCAGCTCTTGCCAACCCGATGCCGGATGCGCGCGCAGGTCGAACAAATCGCGACCCTTGGTCTGCCGCCAGCCGACCTTCCAGTGCGGCGCGTTGTAGCAAAGATGGTAGATCTTCTGGACGATCCGCCGCGCCAGCGCCTTGCCGGCTCTGACGCCAAGCTTGCCGGCCGAAGGCATCGGCGGCGGGCTACCTGCCTGCGGCGGCTCGGGCAGGTCGGGCACGGACTTTGCCGCGCCTGACAGGGCAGCTATGATCAGGCTTGCCGTGCGCGCCAGCATGTCCTGGAAGGATGCGAGCGCGATGCCGCCATATTCGGTTCCCAGGCGCCCGGCGGCAATCGCAACACCGTTCTCCTCGATGCGGGCAAGCGGTGTGCGGCTGGCAAGGATCAGGGCCAGCAAGGCCGCTTCGCCGCTGGCGCCATCGTAGGTGACGCGCCAGACCCGCATGCCTTCCAGCATGACATCGCCGCAGAGGTCGATCACCAGGTCAGGCGAAGCAGAGGACTGCGTCCGGTAGGGGGCGAGCGTCGAAAGCGGCACACGCTTGCCCAGCCCATCATGGGACAGGCCGTGTATCGTCGTTTCGAGTTGAAACAGGGCCGCGGCGCTGCGCGGGATGCCGCCGTCCGCCGGCCTGATATCGACGGACGGCACGACATCGCCAAGTGCGGCAAGGCGTTCCAGCAGCGCGACATGGAAGGCGCGCACGCAATCGCCGTCCAGGCGCAGGCTTATCCGCATGTTGGGGACCCGAAAAGGCGGTGTCCGGCCTTGCCGGTCCGGTCAAATTGTAGCCCCATCCGCATACATCTCCGCTCGCTGCGCACTGAGCACCTCGGTATGTATATTTTTAAGCAAACTGCGTGCCAAAATTCACGTGACCTCTCAACATAATTAACAATCTTTTAACAGTTGAAGGAATAGCTAGGTTAGTGCCGCAATCTGATCTTGCCGGCATATGGAGTATTGTCGGAGGCAGCCATGCAATCATCTCTGCCCATGGTTCCTCAGCAACACGCTCCAGATGCGGGACAAGCGGGATCATACGCGGCTTCGACTGTCGAACTGGGCGATCTGAAGCGCATTCTGGTGCGCCGCCGGTTCTGGATCTTCGGCACCGTCGCGCTGCTGACGCTGGTCACCTTGCTCTACGGTCTTTTCACGCCTGCGCTCTACAGCTCGGCGGCGGAAATCCTCATCGATCCGCAGGACCTGCAAGTGGTCACCAACGACGTCAATCCCAGCCGGATCTCGCCCGACGGCGGCATCACGCAGGTCGAGAGCCAGGTCAGCGTGGTCCAGTCGACAGGCGTTCTGATGCGGGCGATCGCAGCGACCAACCTGACGCAGGATCCGGAATTCAACGGGCAGGGCTTGCTGTCGCGCCTGCTCGGTTCGGCATCGGCCGAAGGCGACAGGTCGGCGCAGACCCTCGACGCGCTGCGCCGACGCCTGGCGGTGAAGCGGGCCGACAAGGTCCTGGTCCTCGACGTCATCGTCACCGCCAAGAGCGCCGACAAGGCCGCCCTTCTGGCCAATGCGATCGCCCAGGCCTATCTGGTCGACCAGGCCAGCGCGCGGGCGCAAATGGCCAAGGACGCTTCCGAGTCCATCACCGCGCGGCTGGACGAACAGCGCAAACGCGTCCAGCAAGCCGAGAATGCCGTCGAGGCCTACAAGTCGGCCAACAATATGGTGATGGCGGCAGGCAATCTGGTCAGCGACCAGGAACTGACCGAGATCAACACGCAGCTTTCAGCGGCGCAGAGCCGCACCGCGGCGCTGAAGGCGCAGGTCGACCAGATGCGCCGGCAGAGCGGCACGGCGGACGCAACCTCGGAAGCGATGCGCTCGGCGGTAATCTCGAGCCTGCGGGCACAAGAGGCGACGCTGGTCGACCAGGTCTCGCAGCTCGGCACGGAGCTGGGGCCGCGTCATCCCTCGCTGATCGCAGCCCAGCAGCAGCTGCGCGACACGCGCCAGCTCATCGCGCGCGAACTCGGCCGCATCGCCACCGCCACCGAGACCGACTATGAACGGGCGCTCGCCAACCAGCAGGCGCTGGAAGCCAAGGTCGCGGGCATGAAGAGCAAGTCGCTCGACACCGACCAGGCCTCGGTGCGGCTGCGCGAATTGCAGCGCGACCTCGAGGCGCTGCGCTCCGTCTACGCGAACTATCTCCAGCGCGCCCAGGAGACGCGCGAGCAGATCAATGTCGACAGCACCAATGCGCGCATCATCTCCAACGCCATGCCGGCCCTGAAGAAGAGCTGGCCGCCTTTGTCGCTGCTGCTCGTCGGCGCGATCTTCGGCGGGCTGGGGCTCGGCACCGGCCTGGCGCTGATCGCCGAATATGCCTCGCCGACGGTGCTTTCAAGCGCCCAGATGCAGTCGGCCATCGAGGCGCCGGTGCTGGGCGTGGTGCCGGCAAAGTCAGGCACTGGCCGGCGCTGGTGGCCTTTCGGCGGGAGTGCGGCCGCCGCGGCCAGCCAGAAGACGGACGCCGTCGTCGGCCTTGCGCTGAGGCGCATGTTCAGTTCGGGCCAGCGGCCGCCGGACTGGCCGCTGGTGCCATCCATCCTGGTGACATCGTCGCCGGGCGAGGGCGCGCAGCGCAGCCGGGTGGCGCGGCTGCTGGCCAATACCGCGGCATCCAGGGGCAGCCGTGTGCTGTTCATCGATGCCAATGCCAGCGGTGGCGGCCAGAAGGAGGCGCAGCCGGGAATCCTCGACGTGCTGCGCGGCGAATACGCGTTTGAAGCCGTCAGCCACTACGCGGCCGGCAGCAACGTCGCGCTGCTGGGCAGGGGCCGCTCAAAGGCGGTCTTCCAGGAAGCGCATGGCATCTACTTCGCGCAGCACATGCTGGCCCAGGCCAGCCGGAGCTTCGAGCTTGTCGTCATCGACGGCGGCGCGCTGGCCGACAATCTCAATGCCTCGCCGCTGGTTGCGATGGTCGACGAGATCCTGCTCGTCGCCACGCTGAACGCCACGCCGATGCGCGACGTCACCGCGACCTCGCAGGCCGTCTCCGTCATGGGGCGGCTGCCGACAGGCGCCTTGCTGGTCGACGAGGCGGCCTGACATGGCCGCCAGCTGGAGCGGAAGCGCCTCGAACTACGGTGCTGCCGCGCCCCGCGCCGGCACGTCGGTCGACGCGCTGACGCGCTTCGGACTGATCGCGGCGGTGGCGGTGCTGTTCAGCGTCTCGGGCGGCATGCTGTGGCTGGTGGGCTACAATTACGACGGCCTGTTCGGCAACCCGGCGACCAAGATCCACCCGTCCACCTATCTCATCGTGCTGCTGCTTGCCTGGCGCTCCTGCACCTTCGGCAATCCGGGCTATCTCGTGCATGTCGCCGACAGGCGGCCGGCCAGCGCGCTGATGGCCGCCATCTCGATCGTGCTGCTGTTCGTCGTCATCGCCAGGCAGCGTCCCGGCATGGCCGGCATGATCGATACGTTCGTGGCGGCGGCACTTCTGGTGCTGATGCTCAGCGAGGACGACGAACGGACATTCGCCGGGCTGCAGACCGTCATTCACGTGGTCATGACGGCGAATGCGTTGCTTGCGCTTTTCGAGTTCGCCACCAAGACGCTTATTTTCCCCTATCGCCTCGACGGCGTGGCGTTTACCACCGATCTGCGCTCGAGCGCGCTGCAGGGGCATCCGCTTGCCAATGCCATGGCGACAGCGATCTACGTGCTTGCGCTGCTCTCGGGTGCCAGATCCCTGTCGATGCCTGTGCGGATAGGGCTGATCAGCCTGCAATGCGCGGCACTCGTCGCCTTCGGCGGCCGCACGGCGATGGTGACGACGGTGGTGCTCGGCGGCTGCTATCTGCTTTTTCAGGGCATCATCAAATTGCGCCGGGGCCGCGTCAACCTGCTGGGTGCGGCACTCGGCTTCATGCTTGCCGCGCTGCTGCCGGTCGTCATCGTCGTGGCGGCATATTATGGCTTCTTCGACGCGCTGCTGGAGCGCTTCGTGTCGGACAGCGGCAGCGCCAATGCCCGCGTCGAGATGTTCGAGCTCTTCAAGTATCTGGAATGGCGCGATCTGATCGTTGGGCCGGATGTCGACCTGGTCGACAGCCTGCGCCGCATCAACGGTCTCGAACAGGGCATCGAGAACCCGATCATCCGCACGATCGTCTATCAGGGCGCCTTCTTCACCCTTTTGCTGACGTTTGGCTTCGTGCTGTTCCTGTTTGAGGTGGCGCGTCGCTGCCATGCCGGCATCTGGCTGCCGATGCTGGGCTGGATCATCCTGATCAACACCTCGGAAAGCGTCGCGTCGAAGACGACGCTGCTGACCAAATTCGTGGTGCTGGTTCTGGTGCTTTACCGGCCGGCGCGAGCGGTGGTGCGGCAAAGGGAGCAGCCGGCGCAAACGTAGCGCTCTACGGCGGATGCCGGGGATGGCGGGTGCCTATTCCGGCATAATCAGCCCAAGCGCCTCAACCATTGCCGGGTCCAGCGCCCGCGTGCTGTCGTCCATCATGCCCATGCCGTCGAAGAGATTCCAGAAGGCCCAGGGGAAGCCGAACGACTCGGCGCTCTGCCTGACATCGGCGATGTAGCGCGCGCGATCCGGATTGGGCGCGGCGACATAGCGGGCGTCGGTGCGCAGCGCGCCGAACTCGCCCATGATGATCCGTTCCGGCGCAAGGCCGTGGCCGTCGGCCCAGGCGCGAGCCTCGCCAAGATATTTGTCGACAAACCAGCGGTCGGGCCGGGCGTCGAAATAGACCTTCAGCACGCGCTCGGTTTCGGCATAGGCGGCCTGCTTGGCCTCTTCAGGGGTTTCGGTGTCCTGCGCCATACGTGCCCTGACCGAGGCCAGCGTCTGTTCCAACGAGCCGGCGGATGCCGGCCACGGCACATTGTTGAGCGACCGGTAGACCGGCTCGCGCATCCAGGGTGCGCCCTGATGGCTGAACAGATAGGGCTCGTAGAAGTGGAAGGTGAACAGGATCGGCTCGAACCGCGCCAGCGGCGCCGGATCGAGCGCGGTCAGTCCGCTCACCATCGAGCCGCAACCTCCGGTGACGACCAGCGGCAGGGTCGCTGCCGACGCCCTTGCGGCGGTCAGGAGTGAAAGCTGGATCTGCGACCAGACGTTCGACGCGCAGGACTGCGCCGGCTCGTTGACGGGCTCGAGCGCCACCCTGCCAGGCTGGAAGCGCTCCAGCCTGCCGGCAAGCTCGCCGACCAGCCCACGATAGAGATCGAAAGCGGGTGCGGCGGTGCTGGAGACCAGGCGGTCGGGGTTCCAGTAGTGGGTGGCGCCATTGGCCTGGATGTTGACGATGATGCCGAGGC
>NZ_RZRQ01000012.1:0-43780 GCF_003997785.1 Mesorhizobium sp. M7D.F.Ca.US.004.01.2.1
GCACCATGAACATCGCCATGGGGTGGTCGCTGGCCCGCTGGCGCAGCGCCAGTTTCGGACGGCGGTCATTGCGCTCTGGAGCCTGAAGGCGGCTCTCGCCGCGGATCGTCTGGATTTTCGCATGCATTGCCTTCCCCTTCGCTAAGTTTCTTTTGGTGGTAAAACGAATTTAATCGCACTTGGTAACGGGCGGATGATACGGAGAGCGTGCCCGTGTAACAGCATCGCAACGCTGGATACGGGCACATTCGGGCAAAACCGGCCACAGCCGGATACGCTGGTCTGTTTTGCGAAGCTGTTTCATCGATCAGGATATTGCTGGAACGTCGATATCCGGCAGCAAAGCCCAACCTCGCCCAGCGAACTATGAGCAACCTCACACTCCGGACAGGGAAGCAGCAATTCTTGCGGGAAAACGGGTGAGATTTTCTCGGCATCGAGCGCTGCCCCTCGCCCAAGAGGCTCGTTCCACAAGCCATGTTAAGGCTTGGAATTTCCGGGATTTTCCTCGGCTGCATCGGTCGAAAATCGACTTCGGCGCGAATGAACGAACATTCGATACTTTCACAAGCCATTGCATTTCAATGAAAAATATGATTTTATTGAATGAGTATTCAATAAAAAGAAGAGACGTTTTATGAACCCGCACCTCCGTGACGTGGCGATCCCCAACGATTGGGACCGGCGGGGACTGCCGGGCTGGAGTTACCATTCCGATGCCCTTCTCGAACTCGAGAAGGAGCACGTCTTTCGCAATCACTGGCAGATCGTCGGGCACGTCTCGGACGTCCCTGACGCCGGCGACTATCTGACCATGGACGTCGTCGGCGAGCGCGCCTTGATCGTGCGCGGCAAGGATGGCGTCGTGCGCGGTTTCAACAACATGTGCCGCCACCGCGGCAGCCGCGTCGTTGCCGACAGCCAGGGCAATTGCAAGAACGCACTGGTGTGTCCGTTCCATGGCTGGGTCTACAATCTCGACGGCACACTGCGCGGCGCTGCACGTCCGCGTTCCTTCCCCGACCTCGACAAGACCGAGTTCGGCTTGATGCCACTCGATCTGGAAGTCTGGATGGGCTTCATCTTCATCCGCTTCCGCAATGGCGGGCCGCAGCCCTCGGTCGCCGAGCTGATGAAGCCGATCGAGCCCGAATTCGCGCATTACAACGCCGCCGACATGGTGCCCTCCTGGGGCATTTGGAACCAGAAGACCCCGGTGAACTGGAAGTCGGTGCGCGACGTCGACAATGAGGGCTATCACGTCGCCATGGCGCATCCTGCCTTGCAGGATCTTTATGGCGCGACCTATTTCGACGAGCCCTTCATCAACGGCGTGTCGCGCTCATTCGCCACCTACAACCCGCATGCCGGCCGGCGCTGGAGCGTCAAGAACTACGTCAAGATCGCACCCGAGCCGACACATCTGCCCGGCTATCTGAAGAAGGCCTGGGTCTATTACGGCATCTTCCCCAATGCGGTCATTTCGGTGATGCCGGAATCGGTGCAGTTCTATCAGGAGTTTCCGCTGTCGACGGGTGAGACGCTGCTGCGCGGCGCCATCTACCGCTACCGCGACGAAAGCCGCGAACAGGCCGCCGCCCGCTACCTCTCCTTCCGCATCGACCGCGACACCATGTCGGAAGATGTGCAGCTCTCGGTATGGTCGAACGAATCCATGCTGTCCGAAGCCTTCGAGGGCTTTTATCTCTCCGACCTCGAATATGGCGTGCGCACCCACCACGATCATCTGCGCAAGATGCTGCCAGTGCTGGGCCTGGAGACCGCGCCCGAGGAGAAGGACATGTGGAATTTGAACGACGCGCTCAGGTCGCGGTCTTAGAAGGCTTGGTTCAAAACAGATGCGGGTGTGGTGCCAGGCGGACACCACTAGCTTCAGGGTTTTGTTCGGCGAGCTAGATGTTCATATGTGATTTTCCAAGGGTCGCTCTCGGAAGATCTTTCCTCGCCGATCCAATGGAAGCTGTTGGCGGTGATCTCAGTGAAACGCCATCGCGTTTTCAGACCGCGCGAGTCATTGCCGAGCTGGACGATGTCCTTGCCTTCGGCCCGCCCTATCTGGCGCGAGTGGTCCTGGTTGAGCGGGTCGTTCCATATGATGTGCCAGCCATCGATCTCAGGATCGAAGATGCGCAAGGTCGTACCATACATCGTCGACGGCGCGGGGCGTTTGGGCCTGATCCAAATATCCTGAATCGCGCGGCCTTCGAGCACCCAGCCAAAATGGCATTCTCCATCCCATTTCTGGATTGTGCCGTCGTCGAGGTGGTGGACCGAATCCATTTCCCAGTTTCCAATCAGCCATCCATAAAGGGCCATGTCTTTCGCCCGATCGGCTGGCGGACCTTCGGATCCGAGAGCGGTGAGAAACGAAGAAATCGTCATCGTCATTACTGCCCTTCGTTTCCAGGCAGATGAACTCAACTGCCTAGCGCAGCCCCGGCGGTCCATGTCGCGTCCGGCAAGCGCGCCTTGTGGAACTTTGCGACGGAAGCCCCTTTCGGCGTCGGAACATCGCCGCCACAACCTGCAGCATTGCGGTGTCCCGGGCTTGGGGAAAATTGCTATAATCGCTGGCTTCAACGTCGTTCTGAGGGACGACATTCTTGACTCGATCTATGAGATCGTGCCGCCGGCACCGATGTCGGGTCGCTCCGAAATGGCCTACAACCCGGCGATCCTGAAGGCGGACCTGCACCGCCGGCCGCTCGCCAGGCGAGCAGCTGGCTGATCGGACGGAATCGCCCGCCGCCGCCCCTCATCCGCCTGCCGGCACCTTCTCCCCGTGAAACGGGGAGAAGGGAGAAAATCACCCCCGCCACACGCCCTCTTTCCTCAAATCATCCATCGTCCTTGAAATGCCTTCGTGCAGGATGCCAACCATGTCGTCGATCTGCTCGCGGGTGATGACCAGCGGCGGCGACATTACGCACATGTTGATCAGTGGCCGCACCAGCAGGCCGAGTTCATGGCAATGGGCGTCGATGCGTTTTCCGACATCCTTGTCGAGCTGCAGCGGGTCCTTGCTTTCGCGGTCCGCCACACATTCGACGCAGCCCATCAACCCCATCCCGCGCACCTCGCCGACGAGCGGCAATTCTTCCAGCATCTTCAGCTGCGCCTGGAAATAAGGCGCGACCGCCTGCGTGTGGGCAAGCACGCCCTCTTCCAGCAGATCGAGGTTTTTCAGCGCCACCGCGCAGCCGACAGGATGGCTGGTGTAGGTCAGGCCATGGCCGAACATCGCGTCGGGATGGTTCGACCTGCGCAACTCTTCCAACAGCCGTTCCGAAATGATGACGCCGCCGAGCGGGAAGTAGCCCGAGGTGACGCCCTTGGCGAAGGTGATCATATCCGGATCGATGCCGAACGCGTCGCCCGAGGCAAAGACATGGCCAAGCCGACCGAACGCCGTGACCACCTCGTCGGACACATAGAGGATGTCGTTGTCGCGGCAGATCTCGCGGATACGCTTGAGGTAGCCATCGGGCGGCACGACGACGCCACCTGATGCCTGCACCGGTTCGCCGACGAATGCACCGATCTTGTCGGCGCCGACACGAGCGATCATGTCGCGGAACTGATCGACGAGGAAATCGGTGAAGGCTATAAGGCTCATGCCGCGCGGGCGGCGGAACGGATCGGGCGAAGACAGCTTGATGACCAGCTCGTCGGCACCGTCCATCCAGTCGCGGTCGCGCGGGCGGCCGTTGAGCGAGGCCGACAGGTAGGTCGAGCCGTGATAGGCGCCGCCGCGGCTCAGGATCAGCTTCTTTTCCGGTCGGCCGCGCACATTGTTATAGAACTGCATGAAGCGCAGCGCCGTCTCGACGGCCGAAGAGCCGCCGGTGGTGTAGAAGACATGGCTGAGGTCGCCCGGCGCATGGCCGGCAATGCGCTTGGCGAGTTCCGCCGACGGCGCGTTCATCGTGTACCACGGCGTGTTGTAGGACAGCGCCATCGCCTGGTCGTACATCACCTTGGCGAGCTCCTCGCGGCGGTGGCCGACATTGACGCACCACATGCCGGCCGGCCCGTCGATCAGCCGCTTGCCGGTGCTGTCGGTGATGTAGATGCCGTCGCCTTCGCCGATCAGGGCGCGCGCTTCATTGCCGACCGAACCGGCGAACGGCCAGGGCTGGATAAGATGGCGCTTGGCCAGCTCGACCGCATCGTCGCCAGGCTCCGCGCCGGCCATCTCGGTCGTCTTCAGGTCCCTTGCCGCAGCCATCATCGCCTCACATTGCTTCACAAATTTTCATCGGACATGAAGTGAGATGCCAAGCATTGGAAACAGAGGCTTTCTTCACTTCATTTTGAATGTCCGTTCAATCAATATTGCAGAATTAGCGCTTGATTTCAATCCAAGGATGCGCGCATGATGAAAGAAAGCCGGCAAGGGGAACAGGCAGCCGGCGCCAGCACAATGGGATGCCGCATGGCGGGACAGTCCAGGCCAGCAACCGAGATCACACCCGGAGCCCTGCGCCCCGGAGTCTGGCAATGACGGCGGCCGCGGAAGGGGCGCCCCCGTTGCGCATGACGCGGGCCAGACGAAATGCCCTTCTGCAGTCCGAACCCGTACAGGGTCTTGCCCTGATCAGCCCGACCTTCATCTACGCGCTCATCCTTCTGGTTCTGCCGATCCTGGTGGTCATCGCGCATTCCTTCTGGACGCAGCACTATTTGACCATCGACCGCACCTTCACGCTGGAAAACTACCGCGTCGCGCTGACCGAGCCGATCTACCGTGATCTCCTGTGGCGCTCGCTCTACATCTCGCTGACGGTCAGCCTGCTCACCGTCCTTCTGGCCTATCCGATCGCCTATTTCATTTCCTTCCACGGCGGCCGTCACAAGAGCCTGTGGCTGTTCCTCATCACCATCCCGTTCTGGACCAGCTACCTGCTGCGGGTGATGTCGTGGAAGGTCATCCTCGGCTATAATGGCGTGCTCAATTCCGGCCTGATGGGCCTCGGCATCATCGATGAGCCGTCGACCGCGCTGCTCTACAATTCGAGCGCCGTCATCATCACGCTCACCCATGCCTGGGCGGCCTTCGCCATCCTGCCGATCTTCGTCTCGCTGGAAAAGGTCGACCGCACGCTGGTCGAAGCAGCCACCGATCTCGGTGATGGTCCGCTGCGCTCGTTCCTGCGCGTGACCTTGCCGCTGTCGGCGCCTGGCGTCATCTCGGCAGCACTGATCGTGATGATCCCGACCGTCGGCGACTACGTCACGCCGAAGCTGGTCGGCGGCAAGGACGGCGTCATGATCGCCAACGCCATCCAGGCGCAGTTCGGCAAGGCCTCCAACTGGCCGCTGGGTGCCGCCCTTTCCGTCACCACCATGCTGATCGTTACGCTGATGGCGGGCGCCACGGTGCTGATCATCCGCGCCGTGCAGAGGCTGGCGCGATGATGGCGGTGCGGCGTTTCCTGTCCGGCGGCTGGCTGGCGACCTATGCGTTTCTCTACGTCGTGTTCCTCTATCTGCCGGTGATCTTCCTGCCGATCTTCTCGGTCAACACAGCGGCGACACCAAAATTTCCGCTCACTGGCTTCACTTTGCATTGGTATGAGGATCTGCCCCGCACGCCGGCCCTGCTCGACGCCGCCTGGAACAGCATGATCGTCGGCGTGTCGGCCGCGGTCCTGTCAACTGTGCTCGGCATCCTCGCCGCCCGCTCGATCACCCGCTATCGCTATCCCGGCCGCAGCACCATCCACGGGCTGATCATGGCGCCGCTGGTACTGCCGGAGGTGATCGTCGCCATCTCCATGCTGTTGGTGATGCTGCAGCTGGGTCTCAGCCTGTCGCTGTTCACCGTCGTGCTCGGCCATGTGCTGGTCTGCATTCCCTATTCGATGACGGTGCTGACTTCCGGCTTCGAGGGCTTCGACCGCAGCCTGGAAGAGGCCTCCGCCGACCTCGGCGAAAGCGCCTTCGGCACCTTCCGGCGGGTGACGCTGCCGATGGTGGCGCCGGCCATCATCTCCAGCCTGCTGGTCTGCTTCACCATTTCGCTCGACGAATTCATCATCGCCTTCTTCCTGACCGGCACTGAAGCGACGCTGCCTATCTACATCTGGGGCCAATTGCGCTTCGCGGCCAAGCTGCCCGGCGTGCTGGCGCTGGGCACGCTGCTTCTGGTTGCCTCCTTCCTGCTGATGACCGTCGCTGAAATCCTGCGTCGCCGCGCCGCCAGACGCACCCAGAACGAGGGAGGCCTCTATGCCTGAGCAGCAGCAACGATCCATGATCGAGATCAAGAACGTTACCCGCAGCTATGGGGCGTTCAAGGCGCTCGATGACGCCTCGCTGACCATCCGGGAAGGCGAGTTCTTCTCGTTGCTCGGCCCATCCGGTTGCGGCAAGACCACGCTGTTGCGCATGATCGCCGGTTTCGACAATCCGACCAGCGGGTCGATCTCTGTCGGCGGTCAGCCGATGGAGGGCATCCCTGCCAACCGCCGGCCGACCAACATGGTCTTCCAGAGCTATGCGATCTTCCCGCACCTCAATGTCGAACAAAACGTCGCCTATGGGCTGAAGCGGCTGAAGCTGCAGGGCGGCGAGGAGAAGCGCCGGGTCGAGGAGGCGCTGGCGCAGGTCTCGCTGACCGGCCTCGGCAAGCGCCTGGCGACAGAACTTTCCGGCGGCCAACGGCAGCGCGTGGCGCTGGCACGCGCACTGGTGATGCGGCCCAAGGTGCTGCTGCTCGACGAACCGCTGTCGGCGCTCGACAAGAAGCTGCGTGAGCAGATGCAGGTCGAACTGCGCCGCCTGCAGCAGGCGGTCGGCATCACCTTCGTGCTCGTCACCCACGACCAATATGAGGCGCTGGCCATGTCCGACCGCATCGCCGTGATGTTCGGCGGCAGGATTGCGCAGGTCGCCTCGCCCAAGGAAATCTACCAGCGGCCGATCACCCGCCAGGTCGCCGACTTCCTTGGCGGCATGAACTTCGTCAAGGCGCAGATCGTCGAGGAGAGTGGCGCCTCACTGGTTGTCGACACGCTGGGCTTTGGCCGCATCAAGACCGACAAGCCGAAGGCTTTTGTCCGCAATGGCGGCGGCGCGACGCTCGGCATCCGGCCGGAGCGGCTGCGCGTGCTATGGGACAATGCGACGGCCAAGTTCGAGGTCGCCGGCAAGGTGGTCGAACGCCATTATTTCGGCGAGATCACCCATCTGATCGTCGATATACCGGGACTGGAAAAGCCGCTGTCGGTGACCGAGACCAACGATTTCGGCGCCGACGACATCCCGGTCGGCACCTCGATCCGCCTCGCCTACGATCCCGAGGCTTTGGTGGCGATGGCCGAATAGTGCATGATCCCGAAAAGTGGAAACCGGTTTTCGGAAAAGACCATGCTCAGCTAAGAATCTGAAGCTCGGCGATCATCTTGCGCGCCGCGATGCGCCCGGCGACGATGGCGCCTTCGACATAGCCCGGAAATGACGGCGACAGTTCCGAACTGGCGAAATGCAGGGATGGTGAGCCAGCCAGGATTGTCGACTCGGCATCGGTCGCATCCATATCGACGATGAGATCGCTGTAGCCGCCAACACTCCCGAGGTCGTCGAACCAATACCGGACGGCAAAGCCGATCCATTTTGCAGCTTCTGGACCGAGTGCTGCAACGAGACGCGCCGCAATTCTGGTGCGCAGGCCTTCCTGCCCAAAGCCGCGCCATTCGATGGCTGATGGACCACCAATGAAAACCACCAGCGCCGGATGATCGTCATCCTTGCTGGCGTCGCAGGCAAACAAACCTGGCTGGTCGCGCCACATCACCATGCCGCTCAAGCCCTTGGCTCGCCAGAAGGCGGTGGGATAGCGCACCAGCACCTTGATCACCGTACCGCTCCGCCAGACACCAAGGGCTTTCTCCAGGGCCGCCGGCAGTGGCGGCGAATAGTCGATCCTCGACGCCATGACCGGCGGCACCGCGACGAGCAGACAGCGAGCCTCTATCGAACCCGCGCCGGCATGGATGGACACGCCATTTGCGCCTTGCTCGATGCGCGTGACATGCGCGCCCAGCCGCACCCGGGCGCCCAGATCTTGAGCCAAATCCTCCGCCAGCGAATGCATCGTCTCTGCGAGAAAGTATTGCAGCTCCGACACCTCGTTGGTGATGCGGCGATCATTGTCGATGAGGTGCCAAAGCGGCAGCTTCTCCAATGCCTGGCACCACAGACCTTCAATCATCGAGCGAAAGGCTGCCTTGGCGTCCTCGGGGTCGTCCTGGCGATCGAGCCAGGCGGCGACTGACAAGCCGGCGATATCGGGATCATCAGGCGCGATCGCGTTCATGCGATCGCGGATCGCCATCGAGCCGACATAGGTTCGTTCCGCCT
This sequence comes from Mesorhizobium sp. M7D.F.Ca.US.004.01.2.1, assembly GCF_003997785.1. Classification (NCBI taxonomy): domain Bacteria; kingdom Pseudomonadati; phylum Pseudomonadota; class Alphaproteobacteria; order Hyphomicrobiales; family Phyllobacteriaceae; genus Mesorhizobium; species Mesorhizobium sp. M7D.F.Ca.US.004.01.2.1. The sequence continues at coordinate 8,386 of NZ_RZRQ01000012.1, forward strand.
CCCGCGCAGACATTGCCGGCTGGGCGATGAATTCGCCGTCGACATAGGACTCGACCAGCGTCTTGCCGTGCTCCTCAACCAACGCCATCAGCGCCGGCATATCCTCGCACAGGAACTGACCGCCGCTGTCGACACGCTCGCCGTCGCCGATCTCCATGGACTCGACCCGCCCGCCGACGCGGTCGCGCGCTTCGAGCAACAGAAAGCCGATGCCGGCTGCCTTCAGCTCAAGCGCCGCCGACAGGCCGGTGAAGCCGGCGCCGACGATAACGACATCGGTTTTTTCCGGTTCGCCCGTCAATAGCCGGCCTTGATCTTCTCGAATTCGGCGACCATGCGCTGCTTGAGCTCTGGCGCCACCGGCTGCTGGAACAGCGTCTTGTCGAGGAACTTGTCGAGATTGTCGAAGCCGCGATCGACCAGCACCTTGTGGTCGATCGCTGCCATGCCGGCGCCATTGCCATGGCCATAGCCGAAGGTCCTGACCATGTAGTCCGACACGCCGGGTGCGTTGACGGCGCTGAGGAATTCATAGGCTTCATCGAGCTTACCAGGCGCGTCCTTCATCAGCACATAGCCGCACACCCAGGTCGAAATCCCTTCCCTGGTGTCGCGGTTCATGGCGATCGGCATGCCTTGCCCTTTGAGCGTGACAAAGGTCTCGTTCCAGCCCCAGACGAGATCGACCTCATTGCCGATAAAGGCCTGGTTGAGGTCGGTGTCGTCGGTCCAGTAGAAGCGGATGTTCTTGTGCACGTCGCGCAGGAAGGCAGACGCCTCCTGGAACTGCGCGTCGGTCATCTTGGTCCAGTCCTTGAGGCCGATCACCAGGCTCGCCAGCGCATAGGCGTCATCGACATTGTCGCCGATGGTGACGCGGCCCTTGAACTTGGGATCGGCGAATATCCTGAGCGACTGCGCCTCTTCAGCCGTCACCTTGTCGGTGCGGTAGAGCAGTGACGTGTTGCCCCAGTCGAACGGCATGAACCAGGCCTTGCCGTCGGCGGTGACGGCAAGATCCTTCATCGCCATGATGCCGGGATTGAGGTCCTTCCAGCCTGATATCCTGGAGGTGTCGAGCGGCTGCAGCATGCCGGCCTCGCGCCATTTGACCACGCTTTGCGAGCAGGGGTGGGCGATGTCGGCCTTGAAGCCGGCCCGCATCTTCTCGAACGCTTCGTCCTCGTCGCCGAAGAAGGCGAAGGTCGGCTCGGCGCCGTATTTGGCGGTGTAGGCTGGGTGCAGCAGCGGATCCTCATAGCCCGACCAGTCGAACACGACGAGATCACCGCCGCCTTCGGCGAAGGCATAGACCGCACCGGCGCCAATCATGCACGCGGCGGCAAGGGCAAGGCGGCGTAGCATCGATTTCATGGCTGAGAATCCCCCGGGGATCGCGCAAACGTCCCCTAAAGGTTAGGAGAATTCCCAGACTTTGGCGAGCCCGTCTGCCGCCCTGTCGACGCGCAGACAGGACGCCCGGAACAAGGGCTCAGTACCCGGCTTTGATCTTCTCGAATTCGGCGATCATCTTGAGCTTGAGGTCGGAAGGCACCGGCGACTGGAACAGCGTCTTGTCGACGAATTTCTGCACGTCGTCATAGCCCTTTTCCTTCAAGACCGCCTGGTCGACGCCGGCCATGCCCTTGGCATTGGCCTGGCCGTAGCCCCAGTCCTTGACCAGCACCTTGGCGGTCTCCGGGTCGTTGACGGCGTTCAGATAGTCATAGGCCTTGTCGACATTGCCGGGCGCGTCCTTGAACAGCACATAGCCGCAGACCCAGGTCGAGATGCCTTCGTCGGTGTCCTTCTTCGCCATGATCGGCACGCCGGCGGCGACCGACTGCACTGTTGCGTCATTCCAGGCCCAGGCGAGATCGACCTCGCCGCCGCTCAGCAGCTGCACGACGTCGGTCGTGTCGGTCCAGTAGGAGCGGACGTTCTTGTGCACCTGGCGCAGGAAATCCGATGCCTGCTTGAACTGGTCGTCGGTCATCTTGGTCCAGTCCTTGAGGCCTATGGCGAGGCTCGCCAGCGCATAGGCATCGTCGACATTGTCGCCGATGGACACCCTGCCCTTGAACTTGGGATCGGCAAAAGCCTTCAGCGACTGCACGTCCTTGGCATCGATCTTGGAGGTGTTGTAGGTGAGCTGGGTATTGCCCCAGTCCCAGGGCATGAACCAGGCCTTGCCGTCCGATGTCGTGGCAAGATCCTTCATCGCCATGATGCCGGGATTGAGGTCTTTCCAGCCCGTGATCTTAGACCTGTCGAGCGGCTGCAGCAGGCCGGCCTCGCGCCATTTTACCACGCTCTGCGAGCAGGGGTGGCCGAGATCGGCCTTGAAGCCGGAGCGCACCTTCTCGAACGCCTCGTCCTCGTCGCCGAAGAAGGCGAAGGTCGGCGAGTCGCCGTTCTTCTCGACATATTTCGGGTGGAAGCTGGGGTCTTCATAACCTGACCAGTCGAACACGATCAGGTCCTTGTCGGCGGCGACCGCAAGTGCCGCGGCCGAAGCCGCCAGCGCACCAGTCAGCGCCAGGGTCAATGTCAGGCGTCGGGTTAGTTTCTTCATTGTTCCATCCTCTGTCTGTTCTGGTGTTCTTATGGTTTTGTCGCGCCGGCGGCCTTCGACGGATAGTGCTTCGGGAAGGCCACCGACAGGAATTCATTGGCCGCCTGCAAGGCGGTCTCGCGCGTGGTGTCCTCGGTCCCCATCATCAACCGCAGCCACAACCCTTCCAGCATCGCACTAAGCGCCAGCGCCATGACCTGCGGCTCATAGGCATAGGAGCCGCTTTGCTTCAGCGTCGCGCACAGGTCGATGAAGATGGTCTGGTAGACGGCATCGCGCGCACTGCTCAGCGCCTGGTAGGTCGGCCGCGACTTGGCCTCGCCCCAGAAGGCACACCAGGCGGCGAGCTTGCGCTTGTTGCAGATCGACCGGTCGAAATCGGCGGAGACCAACGCGTGAAGCTGATCGGCGGGGTCATCGCCCGCCTTCTGCAGGGCGTTGCGCCAATGCGACGAATACTCGTCATACATATGCTGCAAGGTCGCGATGAGCAGCTTTTCCTTGCTCTCGAAATGGAAATTGACGATGCCGCGCGACAGGCCCGCGCCGTCGGCAACATCGGCCATCGTCGTTTCCGAATAGCCGCGCTTGGCCAGCGAATCGATCGTCGCCTCGATGAGCTGAAGCTGCCTGACCTCCTTCGAGGCCTTGCGTCCGCGCTTTTCGGCCTCGCTTTTCCGCGCCGATTCAAGGAGGGCTTCCCTGGCGACTGAAGTCTTCATGGGTCTGATGGTCTCCAGCATCGCCGGCTATCCAACCGGCTTTCGACCGCGAAGATGAGTGGGACGGTGCTCACCACTGTCAAGCACCTTCTGCATGGCTTCCCAGGTTCGTATGTTCTTGTCGACATAGGCTGCGCCAACCTCGGCGGCGACCATCGGGTAGAGCGGCCCTTTCAGCTTTTCCAGCTCACCGCGCGCGACGTCGCGATACCAGGGATTGCGATCCCTGGCAGTGACATCGGCAAAGCCGGCGCTACGCATCGCCTGCGCATAGCGCGCCGGCGATGCCATGGCGAAGGACAGCCCTTCCGCCGCGATATAGGCCCTCATCTCGGGTGACGGTTCGCCGTCATGTGAGATCATCCAGTTGGAGGCGGCAAAGACGCCGCCCGGCCTGAGAACCCGGAAGATTTCTGCAAACAGCGCGTCCTTGTCTAGCACGTGCAGCAACGCATCCTTGGAGAAGACGACATCGAAGGAGCAATCGGCGAAAGGCAGCGGTCCCGGTGGCGCCTGGATAAAGCTGACACGATCCGCGAGCCCACGCGCGGCGGCTCGCTGCCTCGCCGTTTCGATCACCGGCTGTTCGACATCGAAGCCGGTAGCGTGAGCGGCGCCGTGGCGCTCGACCAGATGCAGCGTGATGCCGCCGGAGCCGCAGCCGATATCGAGGATCGTCTTGTCCTTGAGCGAAAGCCCTTCAACCACCCGGTCGACCTCGTCCGGGCCTCCCGGCGACAGATAGCCGTCGCCCCACAGCAACTCGAGGAAGCGGATGGTAGTGTCGTCATACTCCGGCTCGGCATCTGCCGTCTCAATCATCGGATGTCGTCCCCGTCAGCCGATTTAAGCACTTTGGAAAGCCCGCAAAGCGTATCTCAAGGCTGAGAAAACGCAACACCATTTGTTGAACATTCATTCAGTATGACTGGACAGAATGGCTGATACCGTGCCAAATTCCGCGCATTCGGGAACAGATCACGCAAAAATGAAGAGCGGGTCGCGCGGGAAGACTGGGCCAAAATGAAAGCTTGGGATGCGATCATCATCGGCGGCGGGCACAACGGACTGGTCAACGCCTGCTACCTGCAGCGCGCCGGCCTCGACGTGCTGGTGGTCGAGAAGAACGACTGGGTCGGCGGTGCCGCCACGAGCAGGGAACTGACACCGGGCTTCCTCTACTCCAACTGCTCCTATGTCTGCTCGCTGTTTCGCCCTGAGATCATGCGCGACCTCGAACTGCCTCGCTTCGGCCTGCAGGTCATCTCATACGAGGGCGGCGCGGTGTTCACCCGGGATGGCGACTACCTCGCCAACTACCGCGACCACGATGCGCACCGGCGCGAATTCGCCCGCTTCTCCAAGCGCGATGCGGAAGCCTATGACCGCTATGCCCGCGACGTGACGCGGCAGTGCCGCTTCATCCAGCCGCTGTTGATGCGTACCGCGCCCGACCCGACCAGCCTGCGGCCGCGCGACCTCGGCGAACTGCTCTATCTCGGCAAGAAATTCGCCGGCCTGTCGGCGCAGGAAATGGCGCTGACGCTGCGCTTCTGGACCATGTCGATCTCGGAGTTCCTCGACGAGTATTTCGAGACCGATGTCATCAAGGCGAACTTCGCTTTGTCCGGCATCATCGGCACCGCGCTCGGGCCGATGTCGCCCGGCACGGCTTACGTGCTTTTGCACCACTATATGGGCGAGGTCGACGGCTCGGTCGGTGCCTGGGGCTATGCGCGCGGCGGCATGGGCGCCGTCACCAAGGCACTCGCGGCATCCTTCAAGGCGTCGGGCGGAACCATCCGCACCGGCGCCGAGGTCGACCGTGTGCTGGTCAAGCGCGGCAAGGCCAAAGGCGTGGTGCTGGCCGGCGGCGAGGAGATTTACGGCAAGCTCGTCGTCTCCAACGCCGACGTGAAGCGCACCTTCCTCAAGCTTGTCGAGGAAAAGGAACTGCCCGACATCTTCCTGCGCCGGGTGAGGAACTTCAAGATCCGCGGCTCGTCCGGCAAGGTCAACATCGCGCTCGATTCGCTGCCGGAATTCCCAGCGCTGCCGAAGGATTCGCCGGTCTATCGCGGCGACATGCATTTCACCGATTCGATGGAGCGAATGGAGCGCGCCTATGACGACTGGAAGGCCGGGCGCTGGTCGGCCGATCCCTTCCTCGACATGGTCATCCCGACGACACTCGACCCGACCATGGCGCCGCCCGGCAAGCATTTCATGAGCTGCTTCGTGCAATACGCCCCGCCCAAGATCGGCGGCCGCGAGTGGACCGATGCCGATCGCGACGGCTTCGCCGAAAGCGTGATTGCCCAGATCGCTGAATACTCGCCTGGCTTCCGCGACCGCATCGTCCACATGGAGGTGCGCACGCCGCGCGAGATCGAGGCGGAAGTCGGCCTCACCGAGGGCAACATCTTCCAGGGCGAATTGACCTTCGACCAGCTTTTGTTCAACCGTCCGGTTCCGGGCTACGCGCAGTACCGTTCGCCGGTCGATGGGCTCTATATGTGCGGCTCCTCGACCCATCCCGGCGGCGGCGTCATGGGTGCGCCCGGCCGCAATGCCGCGGCGGAAATCCTGCGCGATCTCGCCAAGTCGACCTCCCACATGAGCCCGGCCCATGACGTCATTTGACGCAATCATCATTGGCGGCGGCCACAATGGCCTCGTCGCTGCTGCCACGCTGGCCAAAGCCGGCCGCAAGGTGCTGGTGCTGGAAGCCGGAAGCGAAGTCGGCGGCGCCGCGCGCACCGAAGAATTCGCGCCCGGCTTTCGCGCATCCTCCATTGCCCATCTGCTGAACCGGCTGCATCCCGACGTGGTGAAGACGCTGGAGCTGGAAAAGCACGGGCTGCAATTTGGTCGCGCCGACTTCATGCCGTCGGTGGCGCTGTCGAAAGACGGCCCGCCGCTTGTCCTGCATGGCGCCTATGGCGAGGTGCTGACTGGCGCCAGTTCGTCCGAGCAATCGGCCTGGAAGGGACTGCGCGCGCAGCTGCTGCGCTATGCCGGCATCCTGAAGCCGTTCCTCTACCGCCGGCCGCCCGATCTCGCCGGCATGTCGCTGCTGGAAACCGTTTCACTCGGCCAGACCGCGCTGGCGTTGAAGAAACTTGGCAAGGAAGACATGCGCGACTTCCTGCGCGTGCTGTTGATGAACGTTGCCGACCTGCTGGATGAACAGCTCACCGACATCAGGCTGAAGGGCCTGCTGGCTTTCGACGCTACGCTGGGCAGCCATCTCGGTCCGCGCTCGCCAACCTCATTGCTCGGCCTCTACTATCGGCTGGCCGGCGAGACCGATGGTGCGGCCGGCGCGCAGGTCCTGCCGCAAGGCGGCATGGGCGCGGTCGTCACTGCCATCCGTGCCTCGGCGGCGAAGGCCGGCGTCGAAATCCGCACATTGGCGCCCGTGGCAAAAATCATCGTCGAGAAAGGCCGCGCCGCCGGTGTCGCGCTCGACAATGGCGAGGTGATGCACGCGAGCACGATCGTCTCCGCCATCAATCCGGCGACGACTTTCCTCGACCTCGTCGGACCGTGCGAGATCGACACTGGTTTCGTGCGCAAGGTGAAGAACATTCGCATGAAGGGCGATACGGCCAAGCTCAATCTGGCGCTCGACCGGCCGCCGCAATTCACCGGTGTCGATGCCGCCGGCCACAAGGGCCGGCTGGTCATCGCCCCCTCGCCCGATCACGTGGAGCGCGCCTTCAATCCCTCCAAATATGGCGAGTTCTCGCCGGAGCCGGTGATGGAGATCACGCTGCCAAGCCTCGCCGACCCGTCGCTCGCACCCAGCGGCGCCTGCGTGCTGTCGGCGGTCCTGCAATACGCTCCCTATGCGCTGAAGGAGGGTTGGGATGCCGGCAAGCCGAAATTCCTCAAGGCTGTTATGGCGCAGCTCGAGTCCTACGCGCCCGGCATCGGCAAGAGCGTGATCCATGCCGAGCTTTTGACGCCGGCCGATATCGAGACGCGCTATCGCATGCCGGGCGGCCATTGGCATCATGGCGAATTGCAGGCCGACCAGATGCTGGTCTCGCGCCCCGTCTCCGGCTGGTCCGGCTACGACACGCCGATCGATGGGCTGTTCCTGGCCGGCGCTGGCTCGCATCCCGGCGGCGGCGTCTCCGGCGCACCTGGCCTCAACGCCGCACGACGCATCATCGCGATGAAGGGATAGGCCATGGCCCAGGCAACCAAGAAGAAACCCGTCGCAAAGGCAGCCGGCGCGCCCGTTTCCGCCCGCATCGCAGCGCAGGCTCATTTCCACACGCTGCGTCTGGGCACGCCATTCCAGCCGCGCATCGACGCGCTGGCCAGAACCCAGGACTGGTACAATTGGGCCGGTTACCGCGCCCCCCACTCGCTGTGGGACGAGGAGCTTGAATACTTCGCCATCCGCAGCCAGGCGGCCCTGTTCGACATTTCGCCGATGACCAAATACCGGATCGAGGGGCCGGACGCCGAAGCCTTGCTCAACCGCGTGACGCTGCGCGATGTCACCAAGCTCAGGCCCGGCCGCGTCCACTACACAGCCTGGTGCGACGACGAGGGTTTCGTCCTCGATGACGGCACACTGTTCCGTCTGTCGCCGACCCGCTTCCGGCTGTGTTCGCAAGAGCGGCATCTGCCTTGGCTGCTCGACAGCGCCGGCGGTTTCGATGTGATCGTTGAGGAAGAGACTGAGGCGGTGGCCGGCCTCGCCTTGCAAGGCCCGACCTCCTTTGCGGTGCTGCGCGATGCTGGCTTTGCCGGCGTCGAGAGGCTGAAAATATTCGACCTCGCCGACTTCCCGCATGATGGCGGCCCCCAAGGAAACACCCAAGTCACCATCTCGCGCACCGGCTTCACCGGCGATCTCGGCTACGAACTGTTCGTTTCGGCCGACAAGGCGCTGAGCCTGTGGGACCGGCTGATGACATCGGGCGACCTGCGCGGCATCCGCGCCATCGGCTACACCGCGCTCAACCGCGCCCGTCTGGAGGCAGGGCTGATCGTTGCCAATGCGGATTTCACAACCGCCGAGCACGCCATCCGCGCCGACCGCCTGCGCATGCCCGACGAGATCGGGCTCGGCTTCATGATCGATCTGGAAAAGGGCCATTTCAATGGCCGCCGTGCCATCCTCGAGGCGAGAGCGAAACGCAAATTGCGCTATGTGCTGGTCGGGCTGGAGATCGAAGGCAACATCCCTGCCGAACACGCCATCGTCTACCACAAGAAAGCCCACGAGGTTGGCCTGGTCAGCGCCGCCATGTGGTCGCCGATGGCCAAGCGCAACATCGCCATCGCCTCGCTGGCGCGGCCATACGGTGATACCATGGTCGAGGACCTCTGGGTCGAGACCTACGCCATGCGCGAGCTGCAGTATCAGAAGCTGATGAAGCGGGCAAAGGTGGTGGCGCGTCCGTTCATCAAGCTCGACCGCCGCACTGCCAATCCGCCGGCGGACTTCTGATCATGACCGACGAAGCCGACAAGCAGCAAGAAGATGGGGAAGCCGCCGAACAGTGGGAGCTGGTCAACACACCGCTCGGCGAGAAATGGTCCGGCCGCACGCGCTATGCCGCCGCCATGTTCTTCTACAAGCGCGGCGAGATGACCTCCGAGACGCTCGAAGTCTACCGCATCTGCGCGCGGCTCGATTCGGAAGATCCGCTGCCGATCATCCGCGATCGCGGTGTCGGCAAGGACTGGCTGAAGCGCATGGGCTTCCAATAAGTCGTTCTAACCTATCGTTTTCTCGAGCATGCCAAGCCAGTTGCGATAGGCGATCTTTTCGATCAGCGCGCGGCCGAAGCCACGTGCCGCCAAGGCATCGATCAGCTTCGGCAGGCCGGCGACGTCGCCGATGACGGACGGGATCATGGCGCCGTCGAAATCGGAGCCGAGGCCGACGCCGTCTTCACCCAGAGCCTGCAGCAACGAATCGACATGGCGCACCATGATGTCGAGGCTGGTGTCGGCATTCATGCGCCCGTCCTCGCGCAGGAAGCCTGTGGCGAAGTTCAGTCCGACCATGCCGCCGGACTCGCGGATCGCGCCGAGCTGCCAGTCGGTGAGATTGCGCGAATGGCCGCAGATCGCATGCACGTTGGAATGGGTGGCGACCAGCGGCGCATCGCTGAGCGCGGCGACATCGCGAAAACCCTTCTCGTTGAGATGCGAGAGGTCGATCATGATCTTCAGCTGGTTGCAGGCCTTGACCAGCGCCTTGCCCGCATCGGTCAGGCCGGGCCCGGTGTCAGGCGAGGACGGAAAGCGGAACGGTACGCCGTGACCGAAGGCGTTCGGCCGGCTCCAGACGATGCCGAGCGAGCGCAGGCCGGCTGCATGCAGCACGTCGAGCATGGTGAGCTCGGGATCGATCGCCTCGACCCCTTCGATGTGGAACACCGCTGCGATCGACCCTTGCGCTATGGCGTTGCGCACATCGCCGGCACTGCGGCAGACGGTGAGCGCTCCGGCCCGTTCCAGCCTAAACAGGATCGAGGCCATCGCGATCGTCGAGGCCAGCGCATCATTGCGCGGAACCTCGGGCGGCAGCGGCTCGGCAGCGCTCGGCGCCAGGGGAACGGCGCTGCGCCTGGATTTCTCGACTGGCGGCGGGAAGATGGCGAACATGCCGCCGGCAAAGCCACCGGCCTTGGCACGCGGCAGGTCGATATGACCGCCCGATTTCCCCTCGATGAACAGCTTTTCGACGTCCGTGTCTTTCGACTGGTAGAGTCTGAGCAACGTATCGTTGTGGCCGTCGAAGACGGGAACGAGGTCGGTTTCGGTCATACGGGGATCATTCGGTTCGTTTGTCGGCAAGGGGGCTGAGATACACCATATCTACTTAGGCAGGATGTGCCACCCGCGCAAATGCCAAAGCCATCCCGGTGGGATGGCAGCCACTTGCCGCGCCGTTTCCCGGTGACGAAAATCCTACCGCTTCAGCACGTCGGCCCACTCCTGATGGCGGCGGAACTGGGCGTTGGCGAAGGGGCAGAGCGGGATGATCTTCTTGCCTGCCGCCCGCGCATCCTCGACGGCGCGGGTGACGAGCCGAAGGCCGGCACCCTGGCCACGAAATGCGTCCGGCACCTCGGTATGGTCGATGATGATCTGGTGCTCGCCGATCTTGGTGAAGGTCATCTCGGCCTCGGCGCCACCGGGCCCGCGCAGGACATAGCGACCCTTGGAACCGCGATCCTCAAGCTCGATCTCAGGCAGTTGGTCAGGCATCGCTATACTCCTTGGGCAGCATCGGCAAAGAACCGCCGCGCCGCCTCGATCTCGTTTGGCCGCACCTCGTGCCCGCCTTCATGCCACTCCACTGTGACATCGGCGCCGTCGGCACGCAAATAGGCTTCGAGCCGCGTCGTCAGGTTCGGCGGGCAGATCGGATCGCGCTTGCCGGCGGTCAGCAGAATATGGCGGCCGGCGAGACTGCCCTTCACCTCCGGTTCGAACGGGATCAGCGGATGCATCAGCACCGCGGCGTCGAACAGCGCCGGTGCCGCAAACACCACCGAGGCCAGGACGTTGGCGCCGTTGGAGTAGCCGAGACCAAGCACGATCGACGGCTTTGCCGCCCCGACATGGGCCGCCTCGACATGCGCCTTGACGAAGCCCGCCATCTTGTCCGTCGCCCGTGCCAGATCGTCCATGTCGTAGACGCCCTCGCCGGTACGGCGAAAGAAGCGCGCAGCACCTTGTTCGGACACATCGCCGCGCGGCGAGATGATGGTTGCCTGGGGCGCGAGATCGCGCCCCAGCGACAGAAGCTGGTTCTCATCGGCTCCCGTGCCATGGAAGACGAACAGCAGTGGACCGCCCGGCGAACCGGGCAGCAACTTGTGGATGTAAGCGTCCTTGCTCATGACCTCAGCCTTCCAGCTTCTGCAGATGCTGTTCGAGATAGGGCCGCAGGTGCTGGTGCTGCGTCGGCAGCTTCAGCGCCTCGCCGAGATGAGCGGTGTCCTCATCGCGATCGAAACCCGGCTCGTTGGTGGCCACTTCGAACAGCACGCCACCCGGCGTGCGGAAATAGATCGCCCAGAAATAGTCGCGGTCGATCACCGGCGTCACGCCATAGCCGGTATCCATCAACGCCTTGCGCACTTCGAGCTGCTTGGCGCGATTCTCGACGGCGAAGGCGACGTGATGGACGGAGCCGGCGCCGAGATCGGCGAAGGCAGCAGCCGGCAGCGATTCGATATCGACGACATCGGCGCCATTGCCGTTCTTCACCGCCAGCCGCCTGACGTTGCCGGACCTGTCGACTTCCTCATAGCCCATGAACTTCAGCAGCTCCTCAGTGGCGTCGCCATCCTTCAACCGGAGCGACACCGAGTGGAAGCCTCTGATGGCCTCGTCCGTGGGAACACCACCTTTCGCCCATGGCGCTCTGCTGTCAGCCTTGTCCTCGACCAGCGCGAAGCCGTCGCCGTCCGGTCCGGCAAAGGCCAGACGCTTCTCGCCGAATGTCTCTTCGTGCGACAGGCCGGTGACGCCCTCATCGGCAAAACGCTTTTCCCAGTAGGTGAGCGTGCCTTCCGGCACCGAGTAGACCGTGGTGCCGACTTCGCCGACGCCATGCCGGCCCTTGCCGATGTCGGGGAACGGAAAATAGGTCATCACCGAACCGGGCGTCCCGGCCTCGTCGCCGTAATAAAGGTGGTAGACATCAGGCGCGTCGAAATTGACGGTCTTCTTGACCCGGCGCTGGCCGAGCTTTTTGGTGAAGAACTCATTGTTCTGGCGGGCATCCCTGGCCATCGATGTGACGTGATGCAGGCCTTTGATCTGGTCGAGCATTGTCTTGCTCCTTCCCTTGGTGCTTGTGCGGCCCTCGCCGCTGTCCACGCCAATATGAGGACGCGGCCGCTCTGGGCAAAGGCGGCAAACACAGAATGGACTGTGCTGTAAAAGTGAACAATACAAAGAGTTCTGTTCACCAATTGACTCACATGACAGGCTTGCGCCAGCGCCAGAATTCGGTTCCATGAGCGGCGTTCGACCATCCCAGGACAGAGTATCGCGCGTGATTGGAAAAACCAGGCGGCCTAACATTCTGCTGATCACATGCGACCAGTGGCGCGGCGATTGTCTGTCGTCTGCGGGCCATCCGGTTGTGAAGACGCCGAATGCCGACGCACTGGCCGCAGAGGGTGTGCTGTTCAAGCGGCACTATGGCGGTGCGGCGCCCTGCTCGCCGGCCCGCGCCTGCCTCTACACCGGCCTCTACCAGATGAACAACCGCGTCTGCCGCAACGGCACGCCGCTCGACGCCCGACACGGCAACATCGCGCTGCATGCGCGCGCCCTCGGCTATGATCCGACGCTGTTCGGCTACACCGATGTCTCGCTCGATCCGCGCCTGCTGGCGCCGGGCGACCCGCGGCTGCAAAGTTATGAAGGCGTGCTGCCAGGCTTTACGGTGCGCCAGTTGCTGCCCGAACATCAGAAACAGTGGCTGTCCTGGCTGAAGCAGCGGGGTATCGACACCAGCGCCGGGTCTCCCGACATCCATCGACCGGTGAACGGCGACAAGACTGGCGCTGTCAGCAACGCCCCGCCCGTCTACTCAAGGGACGAAACCCCGCCCGCCTTCCTGACCGGCGAATTCACGCGCTGGCTTGGCGAGCAGGACGACGCCGCGCCGTGGTTCGCGCATCTTTCCTTCATCAGCCCGCACCCGCCCTTCATCGTGCCGGAACCCTACAACACGATGTATCAACCTGCCGATGGCCCGGCCTTCCGGCGCGCGGCAAGCTGGCAGGAAGAGGCGCAGAGCCATCCCTACCTCGCCTATGACATTGGCCGACAGAAGCAGGCCAGGTTCCGTGCCGACGCCAATGGCAAGGTGCACGACTGGAGCGATGACGACTTCCGCCGCATCCGGGCGATCTATTACGGCATGATCTCGGAGGTCGACGCGCAGCTCGGCCGCATCTGGCAAGCAGTCAGGGCCGCGGGCGCGTGGGACGACACCATCATCGTGCTGACGTCAGATCACGCCGAGAGGATGGGCGACCATTTCATGCTGGGCAAGGGCGGCTACTTCGACGGCAGCTACCACATTCCGCTGATCATCCGCGACCCCAGCCACCGCAAGGCGGCTGGCGGCAGCGTCGATCGCTTCACCGAAGCGGTGGACATTGTGCCGACGCTTCTCGACCTGCTCGGCGCGGACCCCGCGCCGCACCTCGACGGCACCTCGCTGAAGCCGTTTTTGAGCGGCGGGAGCCCTGCAGACTGGCGCGATGCGGCGCATTGGGAGTTCGATTTCCGCTCGATTGCCGAAGGCGAGGCCGAACGCCATTTCGGCATCACCTCACGCCAATGCAACCTCGCCGTCATCCGCACGGAAAAATTCAAATATGTGCATTTCGGCGGCGGCTTGCCGCCGCTGCTGTTCGACCTAGAAACAGATCCGGGTGAATTGAACAATCTGGCCAAGCACCCTGCTTATCTGGCCGTACGGCTGGAGTTCGCCGAACGGCTTCTCGCCTGGCGGGCTGAGCATCTTGACCAGTCGCTAGCGCTGGCTGAACTGACGGAACACGGCGTTGTCGGCCACGTCGCCGGGGCAGTACGCGAATAGGGCAGCAGGGAAACCGAACCGGTACGACGACGGTCCTGCCCTACTGCCCTACTGCCTATTCCTATTTCACAATCATCCGCTGCTGGTCCCGCTTCTCGGCATAACTGCCCTTGTCATAGGCGGTTTGAGCCTTGAGCTGTTCCTTGGTGAAGGTCGTATACAGGTACTTCTTGCCGTTCTTGTCGGTCATGAATTTGAGATTATCCACGCCGACCGCGACTTCCTTTTCGCCAATGCCGAGGAAGCCGCCGACATCGACGATCACCGCGTCGGTCTTGTTGTCGGGCGCGAGCACGACATCGCCGATTTCGCCGACCTTGGCGTCGTTGGCGCCGTAGACAGTGGTGCCCTTCAGATCGTCGCCACGGATCTCGCCAACCGGCATTTCCGTCAGCGTCGACTTGTCGATAGCTGCCGTTTGCGTCTGGTCGGGAGCCGAGGCATCAGGGGTCGTCGCTGCCGGGGCCTCGGCCGTCTTGTCTACGGGAGCGGCAGCAGGAGCCGGGGCGTCGGACGGCACAGCGGCCGGGGCGGTTGCAGCCGGCTCATTGGATGCCGTGGTCGCGGGTACCGGATCATAGGCCTTGCGGTTGAAATCCGGCTGCGCCTGCAGCTCTTCCTTGGTGGTCTGGGCCACCAGCCAGCGGTCGCCATTCTTCTCGGCCCACTGCGCCTTGGAGAAATCATAGGTGACATTCTTGGCGCCGAGGCCAAGGAAACCACCGACGCCGATGACAAGCGACTCGGCCTTGCCTTCCCTGGTCAGAACGATGTCGTTGACGCTGCCGATGTTCTGCGCGTCATCGCCGGTGCCGTTGTAAACGGTTTCGCCGATGATGTTGGTGGCAAGGTTGCCGTCGGCCCGCTTCACGGGTTCCGCCGGAGCCGCATTCAGGTCGACAGGTTTCTGCGCCGTATCCGTCGTCGCGGGTGCCGTCGGTGCTGTTGCGTCAGTCGATGCAGCAGGTGCTGGTGCCGGAGCGTAGGGCTTGCTGTCGAACTCCGGATGCGCCGTCAGCTCGTCCTTGCTCGTCTGGGCAACCAGCCAGCGATCGCCGTTCTTTTCGGCCCATTGCAGCTTATCGTAATCGAAAGCGACGTTCTTCGCTCCGACACCCAGAAAGCCGCCGACGCCGATGACGACGGATTTCGCCTGGCCATCTTTGTCGAAGACGACGTCGCTGACCTTGCCGATGCTCTCGGCATCGTCGCCGGTGCCGTTGTAGACGGATTCACCGATGATGTTGGTGACAATGCTGCCCTCGGCGCGCGGCAGGGGAGCGGCGGCAGCCGGCTCCTGAACGGCAGGCGCCTCCGCTGGTGCCGGCGTTGTCGCGCTCTGCGCATGAGCGCCGGTCGCGATCAGCGTTGCGAGTGCGGTCGTGGCTAGAAGATTGCGGATCATGATCGTCTCTCCTGGTGCGTGATTTCGTGCACGCCGCGCCCGGTTGAACCCGTCGCTGGGGAGATCTGACGCGGCAACTTCTACAGTTCACAACGTCGTGAGCATGCTGTTGTTCCGACAAAAAGCGCGCGGAGTCCGTGGCAAGAAATCGACAAGCGTCTCCGTCACAGCCTTAAGCCCGATCGCGGATTTCGCCACACACGGAACCTTTCCCACCTCGCCGCGTTGCAGCCTATGGCTGGGTTTGTCTTTGTCCCGGTCCGACCATGGTCGAATAACGGAGTGGGGCATGAAATTCGCAGCGGTGCTGAACCGGGACGGCGGCACCTTGCGGACCATTGACCTTGCCGCTTTCTCCGACAGGATGCGCCAGGCGCTGGAGACGGCAGGCCACTCTCTCAGCATCGAGATTGTCGACGGCAAGGATGTGGTGGAAACGCTCGACAGCGCGGCCTCACGCCGCTCTGTCGATGTCGTGCTGGCCGGTGGCGGCGACGGGACCATTTCTGCCGCAGCCGCCCGGTTGATGGGGACGAAGAAGGCGCTTGCCATATTGCCGGCCGGCACCATGAACCTGTTCGCGCGCGGGCTGGGCATTCCGCAGTCCCTGGATGCCGCGCTCAAATCCTTCACGGACGGCGAAATCATCGCGGTTGACATAGCGACCGCCAACGGCCGGCCGTTCGTTCACCAGTTCTCGATCGGCATGCATGCGAAGATGGTGCAACTGCGCCAGAAAATGGAGTTCGGTTCTCGCCTGGGAAAGATCCGTGCCTCGGCCAAGGCGGCTTGGGCGACGATCAACAATCCACCGGCGATGAACGTGACGCTCAGCATCGGCGAAGCCGAGATGGCGGCCCGCATTACCGGCATCGGCATCACCAACAATTTGTTCGGCGAAGGCCACTTGCCTTACGCCGACAACCCGGCGGGCGGCGTGCTTGGCGTCTATGTCACGGTGGCGCAGCAGCGCGCCGAACTGGTCAAGTTCTTCTTCAACATGGCGCGCGGCAAATGGCGCGACAACGAACATGTCGAAATCCATCAGGCGGGTAGGACGGTCCTGAAAATCCACTCGGGGAGCCGGAAGTTTCGTGCCGTGATGGACGGAGAACTGATCAGGCTTGAGCGTGAAACGACGATCGAAATCCAGCCCGGCGCGCTCAATGTCCTGGTGCCGGCCAGCGTCGCCGAGGCAAAGGCCGCCTGATGCGATTCGTACCCATTGCCGCCGACAAGCTAGCCGCTGGGAGCACTGCCCTGTTGGGTCGTGTCCTTCTTGATCAATTCGCCATAAATCTCGGCGGCCCCCCAAGCAACAAAGGCCAGCAGCAACGCAGCGATCAGAATGCGCAGGCCATGCCGGCCCCAGCGCCCCTGACGGGCTTTGTCCTCAGGAATGATCTTGATCATGGTCGGCCCTCGGATCGGTTTGCGCCAATTGGCGCGTCCGGCAAAACAACATGGTCGGGTAACGGTTCCTCGCTAGGATGGTTCCGGCCGGCCGGCTGGTTCTGGATCGACAGACCGGCGAAGCGACGACGAAGACCAAAACAGGGCAACGGGGACCTGGGTGAATAACAAGGCGGAAAAAGTGCCGGATCTGCCGGCTGACGTTGCGCTGGCGGTCAGTGCCGAAGACCGGCTGGCCGTGCTGCACGGGCTGGAGATGCTGGATACGGCGGCCGACCCGGATTTCGACCGCATCAGCAGCCTTGCCGCGGCGGTAATGCAGGCGCCGATAGCCTTGGTCACGCTCGTCGACCACGAGCGGCAGTGGTTCAAATCCTGCTTCGGCCTGGACCAGACCGAAACCGCGACCGACATCTCCTTTTGCGCTCATGCGATTGCCGCCGGCGAAGAGCCGATGGTGGTGGCGGATGCAACGACGGACCCACGTTTCAACGCCAACCCGCTGGTCACCGGCAAGCATCATGTCCGCTTCTATGCCGGCGCGCCGATGGTCGTGGCAGGTGCCCGCATCGGCACGCTCTGCGTTCTCGACCGCAAGCCGCATGCCTTTCCATCCCGCGCCGAGCTCGACCAGTTGAAGGCGCTCGCCGGCCTCGCCGCCAGCCTGTTCACCTTGAAGGACGCGACCCGCAGCGGCGCCATCGCCGAGGCCGCACTGGTGCGTGAGGAAAAACGACGCGCCATCGCGCTCGATGCGGCGTCGCTCGCCAGCTGGGCGTGGGACATCCGCACCGACATCATCGAATGCGACACCTTGCTGTCGGAGCTGTTCAACCTGCCGCGCTCGAACCGGCTGCGGGCACGCGACATCCTCACCGCCATCGATCCGCGCGACGTCTACCAGACCGAAACCCGCTTTCGCGACGCCTTGACCGGCAGCGACGACTATTTCGGCGAATACCGGGTGAAGGGCTTTCATCCGCCGCGCTGGCTCGCCACGCGCGGCCGTGTCATCGAGCGTGACGGTGACGGCAAGCCGACGCTGATCTTCGGCGTCAACTACGACATCTCGGAGCGCAAGCTTGGCGACGAGCGGCAACGGCTGCTGCTGCGTGAGCTCAACCATCGCGTCAAGAATACGCTAGCGACCGTCCAGGCGCTGGCGACACAGACCGTGCGCCATGCCCGCCAGCCGAGCCAGTTCCTCGAGGCCTTCGGCGCCCGGCTTCAGGCCCTGGGCATCGCCCACAATCTGTTGTCGGACCGCGAGTGGCGCGGCATCGGCATCCGTGAACTCGTCCAGATCGAGGTCAGGCCATTCGAAACGGCCGAGCAGCCGCGCATGACGATCTCCGGCGACGACTTGCTGCTGTCGCCCGACCAGGCCGTCGGGCTTGGCCTGATCCTGCATGAACTGGGCAGCAATGCACTGCAATATGGATCGCTGTCGGTGGTATCAGGCAAGGTTGATCTCGGGTGGAAGACGCAAGGCAGGAAGGGTGCCCGCCGCCTTGTGCTGACCTGGCGCGAAAGCGGCGGCCCGCAAGTCGCCCCGCCGGAACGGCACGGCTTCGGCTCGATCCTCATCCGCCGCAGCCTTGCCAAGGTCATTTCAAGCGAAGTGACCCATGAGTTCCGGCCGGAAGGGGTGTTTGCTGAAATATCGATGCCGCTGGAAGACCTGTCGAAGTGACCTCCCAGCGCCTTTAGTTACGCCCGCTTTCATCCCCATCGTCTGCGCCCGGCTTCACGTTCTCGCGGTAGATCGCGTAAGCCGCGAGCGCTACGGCTGGACCCAGAATGACGCCGAGACCACCTTTTCCCTTGAGCAGTGTCGGCAGCACGGCGAGTGCGGCGGTGATGCCGATCGCCTTCATGTCGGCATTGCGGCGTTGCGCCCGGCGCCGGGCGCGCGAGCCTGCGGATATCTGGTAAATCAACAGGATCAGCCCGGCAAGCACCAGAAAACCGACGCCAAAGCCCAGTGCGGCGGCAAGCGACCCGTAGCGCATCGCCGACCAGATATAGGCTGCGCCGACCAGAAAGCCGAGACCACAGAGCGCTGCCGATAGGGCGAGCCCATAAACGATTGCCGCCGTGCGCGCCCGGCGCATGGCGGCAACGGTTTCGCCCGAGGCGAGACCCGAAATCAGGGATGCCAGCATTCCCATCTGCAATGCGACTAGCGACGCGCAATGAGCGCGAAGAGGAAGCCAACGCCGGCAGCGATCGCCAGTGACGTCACCGGCTTTTCACGCACGCTCGCCATCATCTGCGCTTCGATGTCCTTGGCGTTGCTGCGCAGACTGTCAAAGGCTGCTTCGCCCTGCGCGCGCAGTTGCTCGACACCTTCCGTGGCCGCGCGACGGGCAGTGCCATAGCCATGCTCGCCGGTCTTGGCCAATTGCTTTGTGAGCTTGTCGATGTCGGCCTTCAATTGCCTGATGTCGGCTTCCAGGTCCGCATTTGCACGGGAGTCGTTTGCGGTCTTTCCTGCGGCAGTTGCCATGGCTTAACTCCTTGTGATTGCTCGATTTCAAACGCGCCGCGCGCCTCAAGGTTCCGGCACTGGGGACAAAGTAGCCGAAAACGCGTCCGCGCGCACCCGATCCGCCGGCTCTGGCAAAAAGGCCTTCGTCAGATCAGCGGCCGGCGCGCCTCGCCCAGCCCTTCCCAGCCAGCGAGCCGCTTGAGCCCTTCAATGTCTGTGACCTCGCAACCGCCGTCGCGCCAGACGATCAGCTTGCGATCCATCAGCTTGCGGATCGTCTTGTTTGTATGAACCAGCGACAGGCCGAGCGTGTCGGCGATGTGTTGTTGCGTGATCGGTATCTGGATGGACTGCTTGCCGTTCAGCCCGACGACCTTGGCCCGGCTGGCGATGAAGGCGATAAGATAGGCAGCGCGCTCGATCGCGCTGCGACGCCCGAGGCTGAGCAGATTTTCATCCAGCATGCGCTCTTCGCGCGATGCGATCCAGGTGATGTCGTAGGCGAGCCCTGGATGATTGCGGTAGAGCTCGTGCAGATACTCGCGTTCGAAAACACACAGCAGCATCGGCGACAGGGCCTCGACGGAATGCTGCATCTCGCCCATTACACTGCCCTGCAGGCCGATCAGATCGCCGGGCATGAGATAGTTGAGGATCTGGCGGCGGCCGTCTCGCAACAGCTTGTAGCGGAACGCCCACCCGGAGAGCACGGTGTAGAGATGGGCGCTGTGGCTACCCTCGACCAACACGGTAGCCGCCTTGTCGACGGCGAGTTCGCCCTTCTTGAATGTACTGATGAAGGCCAGCTCCTGTTTTTCGAAGTCGCGAAAAATCGGCAACGGCCGCAACGGGCAGTTCTCGCAAGGGTACTGGAGGTTGGAAAAGGCGCGATTGTTCTGGGCTGACATTTCGACCCCTCTTCGAAAGCCCGCTCTTTGGAAGAGCTGCATTTCAACGCGTTGCAAGGATTGAGGTTCCGCCGCCGGCCACATGTCTTTTTTAAATGACAGCAGGCCAATTAGCGATCATGACTCCATGCGTTTCAAGGAGTCGTTGCCTGTGCCCACATTGCTTGACGGATTGCGGATTCTCGTCCTGGAGGACGAATTTCTCATCGCCATGGATGTCGAGCAGCTTTGCCGTGACCATGGCGCCGGTGATGTGGTCATCGCCCGCGATCTGACAGAGGTCGATGGCCAGGAGGTCGCCACGCAATTCGACGCGGCCATTGTCGACCTCATGCTGGGTGGCGCCTCGACACTCGATTTCGCCTCGGGGCTGCGCGCGGCAGGCGTACCTTTCGTGTTTGCGTCGGGCTATTCGGATGCCGATGAAATCAAGGCATCCTTTCCAGGCGTCAGGCTGGTCGGCAAACCCTATTCGGGTGAAGACCTCGTGCAAGCGGTGGCGGCAGCCTGCGGACGCGCCTCTCTAGGTTGAGACGCGCCCCCCTACCCGCCTGGCGATCGCAGGTCAGCTGGCCGGCGAGCCCGTTACCTGGGTCGAAATCGCATCCGGGCCATACTCGTCTTCGCCTGATATTTTCAGGATCTCCTGCAAGCGCGTGCGGGCTCGGCTGACGCGGCTCTTGATCGTCCCGACCGCGCAACCGCAAATCTCGGCGGCCTCCTCGTAGGAGAAACCCGACGCGCCGATGAGGATGATGGCTTCGCGCTGGTCCTCCGGCAATTGCTCCAGCGCCCCGCGAAAATCCTTCAGGTCGAGCTGGCCATGCTGAGCGGGATGAACAGCAAGCCTGGCCGTCATGATGCCGTCGCTATCTTGCACTTCACGTCCACGCTTGCGCATCTGCGAATAGAATTCATTGCGCAGGATGGTGAAAAGCCACGCCTTGAGATTGGTGCCGGGTTGGAAGCTTTCGTGCTTGTCCCACGCCTTGACCAGCGTTTCCTGGACGAGGTCGTCGGCCTTGTCGGCGTTTTGCGTCAGCGACACCGCAAAGGCACGCAGGCTTGGGATTGCCCCAAGCAGATCTGTCTTGAAGCCTTGGGAGACCGCAGCCATGCCTCAGTCCTTTTTCTGTGCGGGTTCGGCCTGTTCCAGCTGGCTAAGCAACTGGGAAAAGCGATCCGGCACATCGTCGGAGACCAGCTCGTCGTAATATTGTTTGAGTTTGCGTCCGATTTCGGAATTCGGCCCAAGAGCGTCACCGGAACCGTTCCGGCGCCTGCTTTCGGCGCCAGCCAGAATATCTTTCGTCATATCCTTCATTTTGCCCTTGTATTCCCAGCGCCCAAGCCGCTCATAATATTACTCAACACAACGCAAGCGACACCCTCGTCTGGTTGCCCATCCCGACCTCAAACGCCGTCCCGACGCATTAGTTCCATCAAGGCCGGAACTTTTTCTCAAGATCGGCGTTGTTTGACCGGGCTTGCAATCAGCTTGACCTGCAATCTATGCAATCACGTCATTCTGAGGGAGACGTCTTACCATGAGCTTATCCGCCACCATCGCGCCAAACCTGCCATTCCTGCGCCGCTTCTCGCGAGCCGTTTCCGGATCGCAGGAGAGTGGCGATGCGCTGGTCGCCGCGATGCTCGAAGCCATCATCGCCGATGTTGAAATCTTTCCCGAGGCATCGAGCGACCGCATCGCTCTGTACAAGGTTTTTGCCAAGCTGTTCACATCGGTCGCCATCCGCGTTCCACAGGAACACGCGCAATCAGCATGGGAACAGCGCGCCGCCGCCAATCTGAATGCAATTGCGCCGCGCCCGCGCCAAGCCTTCCTGCTTGTTGCCGTCGAAGGCTTCAGCGAGGATGAGGCGGCCGAGATCCTCGATGTCGGCGACCAGGAGTTTTCAGAGTTGCTTGCCCAGGCAAGCAACGAGATATCCCGTCAGGTGGCAACCGATGTGCTGATCATCGAGGATGAACCGCTGATCGCCATGGATATAGAAGAAATGGTCGAGAGCCTCGGGCACCGCGTCGTTGGAACGGCTCGCACCCATGCCGAGGCGGTGACGATGTTCGGCAGGACACGGCCGAAGATGGTGCTGGCCGACATCCAGCTTGCCGACGGCAGTTCGGGCATCGAGGCCGTGAACGAGATCCTGTCGTCGACGTCGGTGCCGGTCATCTTCATCACCGCCTTTCCCGAGCGTCTGTTGACTGGCGAGCGCCCCGAGCCGGCCTTCCTGGTCACCAAGCCGTTCAATCCCGACATGGTCAAGGCGCTGATCAGCCAGGCGCTGTTCTTCGACCGTCAGGCGAAAGCCGCCGCATAGGCTCGCAGCCCCTGACAGCACGGCACGACATTGAAGGCCGCTCGATGCGATGCATCGGGCGGCCTTTTTACAAGCCGGAACCGTCGTCAGCGAAATTCCTACGCCTCCTGCTCCGAACGATTTGCAAGCAGCGCCTTTTTCGGCAAAGGGTGGAACAAACCGCATCTACCCACGTTTTCATTACACCATTCGAAGGAGATGGATCATGCTCTACTGGGCGCTCGTATTTCTCGTCGTGGCGATCATCGCCGGCGCGCTTGGTTTCGGCGGCATCGCCGGTACGTCTGCCGGCATTGCGCAGATATTGTTTTTCATCTTTCTCGCCTTTCTGGTCATTTCGCTTCTTGCGGGCCTGTTCAAACGGGCATCGTGAGGACGAACGGCGACCGAACACTGGAAGCCGCACCCCTCAAACGGTTTCCAGCCACCGCCGGGCGGTATCCTGCAAAGGACACCGTCCGGCGGACCGTTTTTGGCGGCTGATTTTCGGGAGACCTCTTTTGGAACCCATTCAACCGTGAGCCGTTCAGCCTGAGTTGGGGTGGACAGATTGGCCGATGCGTTCCAGAACCGGAGATAGGAAGGACGACGTGCAAAGCGATGAAGTCATCGCCCTGCATCCTGCCGAAAGCGGCATGCAGCTTGGACGGGCTCTTCTCCATGCGTTGCACAATGCCGGTATTTCCGTTCTCTACCAGGATCGGGAGATGAAAACCGTATGGGCGCGCAACATGCGCGCGCCCTGGGTTTCCGACACCGCCGACAGCAACGGCATCCTGCCGGCGGCGCAGGCCGACCGCATTGGCGCGGCCAAGCGCGACGTCATCGCATCCGGCAACCCGCAACGTCTGGAGATCAGCGTTCCCGTCGAGGATGGCATCCGCTGGTTTCAAGTCTGGATCGATGCCGACCACGGCGATGGCGGCACGGTGCTAGGCGTCGTCACCACGATGGTCGAAACGACCGAGCAGAAGCGCCGTGAGCAAACCCTGACAACACTGCTGCGCGAAGTCAGTCATCGCTCGAAGAACCTGCTGGCGATCATTCAAAGCATAGCCACCCAGACCGGGCGCTACTCCGATGGCATCGGTGATTTCCTGACACGCTTTCGCGGCCGGCTGCAGTCGTTGGCTTCGTCTCAGGATCTCGTCACCTCTTCCAACTGGCGGGGTGCTGCACTTCGCGAACTGGTATCGGGGCAGGTTGGTCGCTACGGCGGGGATCCGGTTCGCAGCCTGCGTTTTCAGGGAGCAAACCCTTATCTCAATCCGAATGCTGCCCTGCATATCGGCCTTGCCATGCATGAGCTCGCGGTCAACTCGGTGAGCTATGGCGCCCTGTCGCAGCCCGACGGATTCGTAGAGGTTACAGCCAACCTGACCGCCGACGACACTGGGACCTCCCTATCTCTGACATGGGCCGAAGCAATCGGAGCCAATGACAACAGGCGTAGCGAGAAGCGCTTCGGAAGTGTCGCACTCGAACGGGTCGTGCCGGCGTCGCTGAATGGTACGGCGACGCTTGAAATCGCGGCCGGTCGCCTCGAATACCGCCTTGTCGTTCCGCACGGCAATTTCGAGACGGATTGAGCGACCCGCACCTGCGCCAAGTCCTTAACCGACTGTTCACCATAAAAGCCGATGCTGTATTTCCCAGATACCGCTGGAACCTGTTGCATCTTCGAACATTTCCGCAGCAGGACTTGCAGCATGGTGCGGGAGGAATGCCTTGACGGTTGCGGACATGAACAGACTGGAACAGGCCGCTCGGATCTCTATGGGCGAGTTTGAAGACTCCGAGGCATCCGCGCCGCCGCCGCCTCCTGTTCCTCACGCTTCGTTGCGCCTTGGCGTTCTGGGTCTTGCCGCGCTGATCGTCGCGGCCGTCCTCTTCCAGCTGGCTTACTGACCTCCGCGCAACCTGCGGCCTTGGTCGATCCATGTTGCTTCGCTGGCCATGTTAATTCGCTGGCAGGTCTTGCAGTGCAGGAACTTTGCGGAATGTGGACCGTTACTGTGGCGAGAGGACGTTTTCGCCATGGAACACATCGCCGCATTGCTGCTGGTCATCGGCTGCTCGAACACGATGGCCGATTGCCGTGAGCTTCAAGTCCCTGTCAGTGTTTTCGAAACCACCGACCAATGTGTCGCCGAACGCCCGTTCGCCATGGGCGACGTGCAGGGGCAGGCCGAACACATCGTCGCCAAATGCCTTACGGTCGACCCGGCGCTCGAAGACGACTACGACCAGGTGGTGTGGAAGGTCGGCCCGGACGGCAGTCTTGACGCATCCTTGGAGATCTCAAATATCGTCGTTGCGTCAAACACGGCGCGCCCCGAAAAAAACTATCTTAGCCAACAATAAATTCGAGCGGGCAACGGGCGCCATTTCATGCTAAATGGCGGTTGGAGCTTATTAAAGTGAGGACACAAAGTGAGGAGTGACTCTATGCGGAAGATGCTTATTGCCATGGTTGCTGTGGTCGCGGTCAGTGGCTGCACCTCTACCGAGCAGGACGTGGTTGGCGGCGGCTTGATCGGCGCCGGTGTCGGCGGCTTGGTCGGCGGCGGCAAGGGCGCGCTGATCGGCGCGGCCGTGGGTGCCGGTTCCGGCCTGCTGGTGCGCAATCTGCGCAATGGCTATTGCCAGTATCGCGATCATCGCGGCCGGATCTACACCGCGCGCTGCAACTAGTTCGGCGATACCGAGACCTGATCCGGAGACCGGTTCGCCGGCCTCCGGATTTTCATTTGTTTAGTGCTTGATCCTGGCCGCCTGACGATCACCGTCAGTTTGCCAGAGGGATTTTGATTTCCACGTTCAGCCCATTGGCCCGGAAATCACGCTTGATCGTGCCGCGCAATTCGCGCGTGACGTTGAGATCGATCAGCTTGGTGCCGAATCCGGTCTTGGCGGGTGCTTCGAGTTTCTTCTGCCCGGTTTCGCGCCAGTTGAGAGCCAGCGTCCTGTCGCGCCCGCGCCCTTCGAGCGACCAGTCCACCTTCAGCGCCCAGTCGCCCTTCAGGGTATTGGCCGAATTGCCGGCTTCGCCGTATTTCAGCGCGTTCGTCGCCAGTTCGTGGAAGGTGAGGCCGAGCGCTTGCGTCGTGGTTTCGTCGAGCAGCACCTGTGGCCCCGACAACAGCTCATCGGGCAGATCCTTGCCGAACACCTGACCCAGTTCGATGCGCAGGAGATCGCTAAGATCGGCCTTCTGCCAGCGCGAGCGCGTCAGCATGTCCTGGGATGCCGCCATCGCCTGCAGCCTGGCCGAGAAGGATGCGGAAAACTCGTTGACGTCGGTGGCCCGCGATGCCGTCTGGCGCGCGATCGCCAGCACCCTGGTGATCGAATTTTTGATGCGATGCTTCATCTCCTGCAGCATCAGGTCTTTTTCGAGCAGGCTCTTTTCCGTCGTTTCGTGCAAGCGCGACGCCGCCTCATAGGCCCGCTCCTGATACCGCGCCACCAGCGCGATGGCGCCCGCCAGCAACAGGCCGAACAGCCCCAGCATAACCGGAATGGCGCGCGACGACGGCTGCGAGAAGGCGCTCGTCGGCCGGAACAGGACAGTCCATGGCCGGCCGGCCACCATTATCTTGCGGGTGACCAGCAGCCTGTCCCCAAAGGTCGAAGCCGGTGGCGTCTCCGACCGGAACAACAGATTGTCGCCGTTCACCGCGCCGTCGCCATCGTAAATTTCGGTGTTGACCGGCAGCAGCGGCGACCGGCTGAGCGCGGTCTGGAACAGGTCGCGAGCCCGAAAAGCCGCATAGAGAAAACCGGCCGTGGAGGACCTGGACGCATTGATGACATCGGGTGCGGTTTCGACATTGAGCCGCACGAAGACGAGGAAGCCGGTGAACGTCTGCGCGGCACCTGTGTCCTGGCCCAGTTGCACCAGCCCGCTGGCGTGCTGGTGGTCATCCGACATCGCCTTTTCGATCGCCGCGCGCCGCACCGGTTCACTGAACATGTCATAGCCGATGCTGCCCTGGTTGGACGGGTCGAGCGGCTCGAACAGCACGATGGGGGTGCGCCAAGGCTGCGTGGTGTCAGGATAGATTGGATGGTTGACGCCATGGTCGCGCAGCATATCGCGTTCGACCGCCGCCTCGTCTCCAGCCTTCGCCAGCCTGACATAGCCGATGCCGCGCAAGCCGGCAAAATTGTTGTCGGCATCGAGCGCTTTGAAGAACGCCTTGAACTCGTTGCCGGAAATATCGCCGTTGCGGGCGTCGAACAGGGCCTGCGTCGAGCGCAACAGCGACAAATGCAGGTCGATGCGGCTCTCGATTCGGTTGAGCGCGTCGTCGGCCGTCGCTTCGAACTTGATGCGGGCGGCTTCTTGCGTCGCGAAATAGGCAAACCCCGCCATCGTCATGCTGATCAGCGCAACGGCGATGAACGCGACGATTGGAAAAAGCTTCTTCAACGGATGATGTGGTCCCTGAGCGAATAGGGACCTTTATGGGCAAGTCGCCGTGCCAACACAATGGCAAGGCCAAGCCATGCTGACGGCTAGCATATCACGAGTCCGGCAACCCGCGACCTGGTCTGACCTCAGGCAGCGATCTTCAGCGCCCCCGGTCCGGGAATGGCACCGGGCGGGCATTTGCCCAGAATGATCATGCCGAGCACCTCGTCCTGGGTCACATCGGTGGTGCGGGCTGTGCCGACGACCTGGCCGTTCTTCATGACGCAGACCCGGTCGGCAAGCTCGAACACGTCGTGGATATCGTGGCTGATCAGGAAGATGCCGATGCCGTCGGACTTGAGCTGCTTGACCAGCTCGCCGACCTGCGCCGTTTCCTGCGGACCAAGCGCTGCCGTCGGCTCGTCCATGATCAGGATGCGTGCATTGAACAGGATGGCGCGCGCGATCGCCACCGATTGCCGCTGGCCGCCCGACAGTTTGATCACCGGCTCCTTGAAGCGCTGGAAGCGGGGATTGAGCCTCCCCATCACCTTGCGCGCCTCCGCCTCCATGGCAACGTCGTCGAGCGTGCCCCAGGCGGTCATCAGCTCGCGGCCGAGGAACAGATTGGCGGCGGCATCGACATTGTCGGCCAGCGCCAGCGTCTGGTAGATCGTCTCGATGCCGTATTTCTTGGCGTCGCGCGGGTTGGAGATCGACGCTTCCTCGCCATTGACGAATATCTGCCCGCCATCGCGCTTGTAGGCGCCGGACAGGATCTTGATTAGCGTCGACTTGCCGGCGCCGTTGTGGCCGAGCAGCGCCACGACCTCGCCGGGGAAGAGATCGATCGAGGCGTCGTCGACGGCGCGGATGCCGCCAAACGCGATCGAGATGTTGCGCATATCGATCAGTGCTGTGGCCGCAGGAGCAATCTTGTCAGTCATGGCCATGCCTCCTAGACGCGCTTGCGATAGACGGTGTCGAGCCAGACGGCGATGACCAGCACGGCGCCGACGACAATGCTCTGCAGCGGCGAGTCGACGCCGAGCAGCACCATGCCTGACTGCAGCGACTGCATCAGCAGCGCGCCGAGCATGGCGCCGATGATCGTTCCCGAACCACCGGCGAGCGACGTGCCGCCAATGACGGCGGCGGCAATGACCAGCAGCTCGTCTAGCGTTCCAAGCACGTTGGTCGCCGAATTCTGCCGGGCCGAGGAGATCGCGGCGGCGATCGTCGCCAGCACGCCCATGATCATGAACACCTTCATGGTGATCCAGCGCGTGTTGATGCCGGCGAGATTGGCAGCCTCGGGATTGCCGCCGATGGCAAAGACATAGCGGCCGAAACGCGTGCGGTTGGTGATGAAGGTCATGACCAGCCCGACGGCGATCGCCATCAGCACCGGTATGGCGATGCCGTGAGCGATGAACAGGCCGCCTTCGGGCACGGTGATGTTGTTGGCGGCCGCATACCGGTTCACGATGCCGATCGGCCACGGATAGGAGTTGGCGAGCCAGACCGCACCCATGATGACGGCGCAGGTGACGACGCCGAGCAGCGTCTCGGCCCAGATCGGACGCAGCGGAAACCGGAAACGCTTGCGCTGCACCCGCCCGTTGAAAAGCGCAAACACCACGGCGAGGCAGGCCACGATCCCAACGACCCAGCTCCAGGTCGCGCCGATCGATCCCGACGGCCCGCCGCCCATGAGCTGGAAGGTGGCGTCAAGCGGTGCCACCGTCTGGCCGCTGGTGACCCACCAGGCAGCACCGCGCCAGACCAGCAGTCCGCCCAGCGTGACGATGAACGCCGGCACTTCGAGATAGGCGATGACGAAGCCTTGAAAGGCCCCGATCAGCAGGCCGAGCGCCAGGCCGATGACCAGCGCCAGAACCCAGATCCACGGATTGCCGAGTTCGAGCCCGACAAACCGCACCAGGAAATGCACCTGGGCAAATCCCATCACCATGCCGATCAGGCCCTCGGCGGAACCGACGGACAGGTCGATGTTGCGCATGACGATGACCAGCACCATGCCGCAGGCCATGATGGCGACCGCCGATGTCTGTACCGACAGGTTCCAGAGATTGCGCGGCGTCAGAAAGGTGCGGCTGTCGAAATCGAGCGGATTGACGCCGAGGCGCAGGCTGGAAATGACATGCAACCCGATCCAGATGATCAGCAGGGCGCCGACCATGCCGAGCATGCGGGTGTCGATCTCGGTCGCCTTCAGGAACCGGGCGACCACGCCGAGCTCCGACGCACGCGCGGTGTCGGCCTGCGGGTTGGACGTCGTGTCGGTCATGATTTCCTCCCACCGGCTGGCCGTCTGACGCGGATGCCGGAACTCAGCCTAGAACGGTTCACCGATTCCCGGAAACGCCGAACCGTTCTATCTCTTTGTTTTGACGCAATTCCGGACGGAAAACCGCTACGCACTTTTCCTGGAATTGCTCCCGAAGCTATCCGCGTGATGCGGAAATACAAATCTTTTTGAGAAAACGCCGCGGCTTTTGGGCCGCGGCGTTCAGATATTTCGACGTGATCCAGATCAGTTACAGGCCGCGACGGTGCCGGCGGCGACGCCCGCGCAGACTTCGTCCTTCTTGATCCAGCCGGCGTCGATGACGACGTTGAGATTGTCCTTGGTGATGGCAACCGGGGTCAGGAACAGCGACTTGACGGTGTTGCCGCCCGGTGTCGTGAAGTCCTTGGCGCCGGCAATGTCGCTCGTCTTCTTGCCGTCGGCGAGCTGCGAGGCGATCTCGGCGGCGTTCTTGCCGAGTTCGCGCGCGTCCTTCCACACCGACACGGTCTGCGTGCCGAGTGCGATGCGGTTCAGCGCGGCGTGGTCGCCGTCCTGACCCGAGACCGGCACGGTGCCGGCAAGGCCCTGCGCCGTCAGTGCCGCGACGACGCCGCCGGCGGTGCCGTCATTGGCCGCGACCACGGCGTCGACCTTGTTGTCGTTGGCGGTGAGGAACTGTTCCATGTTCTTCTGGGCGTTGGCGGGCAGCCAGCCGTCCGTATAGGCCTCGCCGACATTCTTGATCTTGCCGCTGTCGATGGCTTCCTTGAGCACTTCCATCGAGCCCGAGAACAGGAAGTCGGCATTCGGATCGGCGCCCGAACCCTTGATGAAGACATAGTTGCCTTCCGGCTTGACCTTGAACACTTCGCGGGCCTGCATGCGGCCGACTTCCTTGTTGTCGAAGGTCAGGTAGAAGACGTCCTTGTTCTCGATCAGACGGTCATAGCCGACGACCGGAATGCCTTCGTCCAGCGCCTTCTGCACCGCTGGGCCGATGGCCGAGGCATCCTGCGCCAGGATGATCAGCGAATTGGCGCCCTGCGAGATCAGGCTTTCGACATCGGTAAGCTGCTTGCCGGGATTGGACTGCGCATCGGCGGAGATGTACTTGTCGCCGGCAGCCTCGATCGCCGTCTTCATGGCGGCCTCGTCGGTCTTCCAGCGCTCTTCCTGGAAGTTGGACCACGAAACGCCGATGACCTTGTCCTTCGCCTGCGCGACCGACGCGAGCGTCAGCGACATGGCGACACCCGCCAGGATGGCGGCTGTGAATCTTTTCATAATATCCTCCCTGCGCCGCGTATGGCGCGACCAAACTGACCCGAAGGCCGGCACAGAGGCCCTATTTTTTCGAGCCTCGAAAAAATACTGGTCCAACACCCGAACGCTGTCAACATCGATTCTGATGGATTTTGATGTGCTCGCGAATTTTTTTCGGGCCCCGGAATAAATAAATGACAGAGTGGGCGGCTTCTGCCAGTATTTGACTGCGTTGCCGACAGCGTTCGAGGGGCACGGAGAACCGCGGCGACCGGGAGGACTTGAAGAAACATGTCGGTCGGAATCCGCCACGACGATTTGCGCCGGCGCAACCGGGCGATGGTGATTGCGGCCGTGCGCCGCGCCGGACAGCCGTCCCGCACCGAGATCGCAGCGACAACCGGCCTTAGCCACTCGACCATATCGGCGATCTCTTCCGACCTGATCGGCGAAGGCATCCTGACCGAAAGCAAACCAAGCGAGGCCGGCTCGCTCAAACGCGGCCGGCCGCAGGTTGGCCTCAGCCTCAATCCGGAAGCGGCGGCGGTGATGACCGTGGTGCTGTCGCTGAATTTTCTCTCCGTCGCCGTCATCGACTATGCCGGCCAGGTGATATCAGAGGAACAGCGCCGGCTGGACACGCTGACCATGTCGCGGGACGCGCTGATCGGCGAATGCACGGCAATCGTGCGGCGCCGTCTCGAGGACCCTGATCTCGACGTCCGCAGCATCGCCCGCATTGCGCTGGCAATCCAGGGCATCACCGACACCCGCGCCCGCGCCATGCTGTGGTCGCCTATCACGCCGCACACCGACATCGCCTTCGCCGACATACTCGAGGACGAGTTCGGCATCCCCGCCACCATGGAGAATGACTGCAACATGATGGCGATAGCGCTACGCTGGCGCGATCCTGATCGCTACCGCGACGATTTCATCGCCATCCTTTTGTCGCATGGCATCGGCATGGGCCTGGTGCTGAAGGGCGAGCTCTTCACCGGCACCCATTCCTCGGGCGGCGAGTTCGGCCACATGATCCATCAGCCGAAAGGTGCGCTCTGCCGCTGCGGGCGGCGCGGCTGCGTCGAGGCCTATGCCGGCAACTACGCCATCTGGCGCAACGCCAGGCAGCTGGGCGAGGACGCAGAACCCGTCGCCGATGTCAGCGACGCCGACATGCGCGCCCTGGCGACCGCGGCCCGCGAAAGGGATGGCCCCGAGCGCGAGGCCTATCGCAAGGCCGGCGAAGCGCTCGGCTACGGTCTCGGCAGCTTGTTCGCGCTGATCGATCCGGCGCCCGTCGCCATGGTCGGCGTCAGCGCCGCTGCCTTCGACCTGATCGAGCCGGCATTGCGCGAGGCGATTGCCCAGACCGCCGGCGGCCAGCACTCGAAATCGATTTCCTTCGACACCGAGCCGAACGAACTGCCGCTGATCCGCGAAGGCTGCGCCATGCGCGCGCTGACCTTCGTCGACCAGGAGATTTTCGCGCCGGGCGCGCAGGCGAGAGGAAGCGTCGCAGGCAAAAACGTGGCGTGAATTCAGACGGGCGAGTTCAATCCTCGCGGATCGCGTAGCCCGCCCCACGAATGGTGCGGATGACGTCCGGCATGCGGCCGTTGTTGACCGCCTTGCGCAGGCGGCCGACATGCACGTCGACCGTGCGCTCGTCGATGTAGATCGTCTCGCCCCAGACATTGTCGAGCAGCTGGCTGCGCGAGAAGACGCGGCCGGGATGGCGCATCATGAACTCGAGCAGGCGGAACTCGGTCGGCCCTAACCGGATCTCGCTCTTCTTGCGATAGACCCGGTGCGACTCACGATCGAGCACGATGTCGCCGACCTTCAGCACGCTGGACAGCACTTCCGGCTTGGCGCGGCGCAGCAGCGCCTTAACCCTGGCCATGAATTCCGGCGTCGAGAACGGCTTGACCAGATAGTCGTCGGCGCCGGTCGACAGGCCACGCACGCGGTCGCTTTCCTCGCCGCGCGCGGTCAGCATGATGATTGGCAGCCGCTCGGTCTCGGGACGCATTCTTAGCCGACGACAGAGTTCGATACCCGAAACCGCAGGCACCATCCAGTCGAGCACCAGAAGGTCGGGAACGTTCTCCTGCAGCCGGATCTCGGCCTCGTCGCCGCGCGTCACCACCTCGACCTGGTAACCCTCGGATTCCAGATTGTAGCGGAGCAGCACGCCTAGCGGCTCCTCATCCTCCACCACCATGATGCGTGGCGCGATCATCGACTGGTCACCCCTGTCGTCATGCCGCCGGCGCGGACATTGCCGTCTCGTCCTGCTTCGGGCGATTGGCGGGCAACTGCGTGCCGGTCAAAACATAATAGGCATTTTCAGCGATGTTGGTCACATGGTCGCCGATGCGCTCGAGGTTCTTGGCGCAGAACAACAGATGCGTGCAGGCAGTGATGTTGCGCGGGTCTTCCATCATGTAGGTCAGCAGTTCGCGGAACACCGAGGTGTATTTGACGTCGATGCGCTCGTCGGCGGCGCGCAGTTTCGCCAGGGCCGCGGCGTCGCGCGCCGCATACTCCTCGATCACGCCCTGCACCTGGATCAGCACCAGCTGAGCCATTGCGTCGATGGAATGCGACAGGTCACGCGGTGTGACGCTGAGGCCGACGGTGCCGACGCGCTTGGCGATGTTCTTGGCAAGGTCGCCGATGCGTTCGAGATCGCCGGCCATGCGGATCGAACCGACGACATGGCGTAGATCGTCGGCCATCGGCTGCCGCTTGGCGATCAACGTGATGGCGCGGTCGTCGAGCTCGCGCTGGCGCGCGTCCATGATCGCATCGTCGGAGACGACGCGCTGTGCGAGGGCGTTATCGGAATTCAAAAGCGCCTTGGTGGCACCACCGACCATCGAGCCGGCGAGATCGCCCATATCGCTGATGAGCCTGCTGATTTGTCCGAGATCCTCGTCGAAAGAAGCGACTGTGTGTTCGCCCATGATCTTGTCCCTCGTATGCCTGAACTCAGCCGAAGCGGCCGGTGATGTAGTCCTGCGTGCGCTTCTCGCGGGGCGACGTGAAGATCTTCTCGGTGCGGTCGAACTCGACCAGTTCGCCCAGATACATGAAGGCCGTCTGCTTCGACACGCGCGCCGCCTGCTGCATGTTGTGGGTGACGATGACGATCGTGTAGTCGGCTTGCAACTCGTCGATCAGCTCCTCGATCTTGGCGGTCGACAGCGGGTCAAGCGCCGAGGCCGGCTCATCGAGCAGGATGACTTCCGGCTTCACCGCCACGGTGCGGGCGATGCAGAGCCGCTGCTGCTGACCACCGGAGAGGCTGAGGCCGCTGGCGTTGAGCTTGTCCTTGACCTCGTTCCAGAGTGCTGCGCGCTTCAGCGCCTGCTCGACGCGGCCGTCCATCTCGGACTTGCTGAGCTTCTCATAGAGCCTGACGCCGAAAGCGATGTTTTCGTAGATCGACATCGGAAATGGCGTCGGCTTCTGGAACACCATGCCGATCTTGGTCCGCAGCAGGTTGAGATCCTGCGAGCGGTCGAGAACGTTCTGGCCGTCGAGCAGCACCTGACCTTCGGCGGTCTGCTTGGGATAGAGTTCGTAGATGCGGTTGAAGACGCGCAGCAGCGTCGACTTCCCGCAGCCCGAAGGCCCGATGAAGGCGGTGACGCTGCGCTCGGGCAAGGACAGCGTGATGTCCTTCAGCGCCTTGCTCTGGCCGTAGTAGAAGTTGAGGTTCTTGACCTCGATCTTGGCCTTGGCGGTGGCCTCGGCGGCGATCGTCATGTCTGGAGACAACATCTGGCTCATTTGTCCTCTCTGCGTCCGGTCAGGCTGCGAGCAACGATGCTGAGCGCGAGAACCGTCAATGTGATGATGAGTGCACCGGTCCAGGCCAGTTGCTGCCATTCCTCGTAAGGGCTGAGAGCGAACTGGAAGATGGTGACAGGCAGGCTGGCCATCGGCGCGTTGAGATTGCTCGACCAGAACTGGTTGTTGAGCGCCGTGAAGAGCAGTGGCGCCGTCTCGCCGGAGATACGGGCGATCGACAGCAATATGCCGGTGACGATGCCGGAAAGCGCGGCGCGGTAGGCGACCGACTTGATGACCACCCAGCGCGGCGCGCCGATCGCGGTGCCGGCTTCGCGCAAGGCGTTCGGCACCAAATTGAGCATGTCTTCGGTGGTGCGCACGACAACCGGGATGACGAGGATGGCGAGCGCGACAGCACCGGCGATCGCCGAGAAATGCCCCATCGGCCGCACCATCAGTTCGTAGACGAACAGGCCGATGATGATCGACGGCGCCGATAACAGGATGTCGTTGATGAACCGCACCACGGTGGTCAGCTTGGAAAAGCGACCGTACTCGGCCATGTAGGTTCCGGCCAGCACGCCGATCGGTGTGCCGACGATGACGGCGATGACGGTCATCACCACGCTGCCATAGATGGCGTTGAGCAGGCCGCCGGCGTCGCCGGGCGGCGGCGTCATCTGCGTGAAGACATCAAAGGACAGGCCGGCGGCGCCCTTGTAGACCAGCGCGCCGAGGATGAGCGCCAGCCAGGCTAGGCCGATGCCCGCCGCGGTGACGCACAGCGTCATCATCACGGCATTCTTCCTCTTGCGGCTCTGGTGAAGCGATGTGGCTGTCGACATCGGTCAGGCTCCGGTGCGGGCGTCGATGCGCATCAGCATGTAGCGGGCGATGGCAAGGATCAGGAAGGTGATGACGAACAGGATCAGGCCGAGCGCCACCAGCGAAGAAGTGTAGAGATCGCCGACGGCTTCGGTGAATTCATTGGCGATGGTCGCCGAGATCGTCGTCGCCGGCGCGAACAGCGACGTCGAGATGCGGTGCGCGTTGCCGATGACGAAGGTCACCGCCATGGTTTCGCCGAGCGCGCGGCCAAGGCCGAGCATGACCCCGCCCATGATGCCGATCC
>NZ_RZRQ01000130.1:0-15731 GCF_003997785.1 Mesorhizobium sp. M7D.F.Ca.US.004.01.2.1
GCTCTGAAATCGCTGAGCCGGCGAAATACGTAGGTTTTTCAATAAAATACGCCTTAATCTTTTTGAAACGAAAATTAACCCTTGGCTATTGGTATTTTATTGGTATTATCCGCCCGGAGGAGAAATCACGTGAATTTCGTGCTCGGAATCGATGGCGGCGGCACCAGCTGCAGGGCCGCCCTGGCAACAGCGGATGGTGCAGTCATTGGCCGCGCCAAGAGCGGCGCCGCCAACATCCGCACCGATCTGACCGGCGCCCGCTCGAACATCGTCGATGCCGCCAGGCAGGCGTTCATCGCCGCCGGGCAGGATCCGGAACTGATCCCGCAGACACCGGCCATTCTCGGCCTTGCCGGCGCCAATGTCGGCACCTACCGGCAGCAGCTCGAAGCGATCCTGCCGTTCAGCACCAGCCGCGTCGAGACCGACGCCGAAATCGCCCTGGAAGGCGCTGTCGGCTCGGGCGACGGCGCCATGGCGATCCTCGGCACCGGCACCGCCTACATGGCGCGCAAGAACGGCAAGTCGCGCGCCATCGGCGGCTGGGGCTTCCAGGTCGGAGACCAGGGCAGCGGCGCCCGCATCGGCCGCGACCTGCTCGAACAGACACTGCTTGCCTATGACGGCGTCCGCGCGGGTTCGCCGCTGACGCAGAGCATGCTGGCCGTTTTCCGCAACAATCCGGAGGACGTGGTCGAATTCACCACCAATGCCAAGCCAGGCGATTTCGGCGGCTTCGCGCCCAAGGTGTTCGAGCATGCCGAGAAGGGCGACAGCGTCGCCAACTGGATCCTCGACAGGGTGGTCGCCGATGTCGAGGCCTCGCTCGGGGCGCTCGACCTTGCGGACGACGCGCCGCTTTGCCTGCTCGGCGGGCTGGCGCCGCTCTACGCGCCGCGCCTCTCGGCGCGCTACCGGGCGCTGCTGAAGCCGCCGCTCGACGACGCATTGGGCGGCGCCGTGCAGATGGCGGTCCGCCTTTTCGCGACCACGGAGGCGGCTCGATGAGCGAGGCCGCCGACCAGATCTTCGCCACGCTGAAACATCAGGCGCAAAGCGGCGCGCCGCTCTATCTGCAGCTTCGCAAGAGCATCGAGGACGCGGTCAATCGCGGCCTGATTGGGCCGGGCGACGCGCTGCCCTCCGAGCGCGACATTGCCACCAAGGCCGACATTTCGCGGGTCACCGTGCGCAAGGCGGTGCAGGACCTGGTCAAGGGCGGCATCCTGGTCCAGCGCCACGGCTCAGGCACGTTCGTGGCGCCGCGCATGGAGCGCGTCGAACAGTCGCTGTCGCGGCTGACCTCGTTTACCGAGGACATGGCTCGGCGCGGCATGGCTGTGCGTTCGGCCTGGCTCGACCGCGGCCTTTACGCGCCTTCGCCTGACGAGATGATGGTGCTCGGCCTGTCGTCGAGCGAACTGGTGGCACGCGTGGCGCGCCTGCGCATTGCCAACGACACGCCGCTGGCGATCGAACGCGCCTCGCTGTCGGCCAGCGTGCTGCCCGATCCGGCCGACATAGGCTCCTCGCTCTATGCGGCGCTGGAACTGACCGGCAACCGGCCGGTGCGGGCGGTGCAGCGCATCTCCGCCGCCAATCTCGGCGACAGCGACGCGCGCCTGCTTGAGGTGCCGCCAGGCATCGCCGGCCTGCACATCGAACGCATTTCCTATCTGGCGAGCGGCAAGGTCATCGAATTCACCCGCTCTATCTACAGAGGCGACGCCTATGATTTCGTCGCCGAACTGCGGCTGACCGGGCCGAGCGAAGAGGGCCGACCATGACGACACAAGCAACCCATATGCGGCGCGAGATCGAGGAGATCCCGCAAGCCGTCGCTCGCCTGCTCGACGGTTCCGGCGCGGTGCTGACCGAGGCCGGGCGCGGCATCCGCGCACGCGACCCGCAGTTTGTCGTCACCGTGGCGCGCGGCTCGTCCGACCATGCCGCCACCTTCATGAAATATGCCGTCGAGCTGACTGCGGGACTGGCCGTGGCATCGGTCGGACCATCCATCGCCTCGATCTATGGCCGCAAGCTCAGGCTCGCCGGCTCGGCCTGCCTGGCGATCTCGCAGTCGGGCAAGAGTCCCGACATCGTAGCTATGGCCGAAACCGCTCGGGCCGGGGGCGCGCTGACCGTCGCCATCACCAACACCGCCGATTCGCCGCTGGCGCGGGCCTCGGACTATGCGATCGATATCCTGG
Organism: Mesorhizobium sp. M7D.F.Ca.US.004.01.2.1; assembly: GCF_003997785.1. Lineage (NCBI taxonomy): Bacteria > Pseudomonadati > Pseudomonadota > Alphaproteobacteria > Hyphomicrobiales > Phyllobacteriaceae > Mesorhizobium > Mesorhizobium sp. M7D.F.Ca.US.004.01.2.1. The sequence continues at coordinate 2,211 of NZ_RZRQ01000130.1, forward strand.
CCGGCCCCGAGCGCAGCGTGGCGGCAACCAAGACCTTCATCAATTCCGCTGTCGCCGGCCTCGCCCTGATGGCGCATGCCACCGGCGACGATGCGCTTCTGGCGGCCCTCGCCCAATTGCCTGGGCATTTCCGCAAGGCGATCGCTTGCGACTGGATGAGCGTGCTGGCCGAGACGATCGAGAAGCAGAAGTCGCTATTCATCCTGGGCCGCGGCCCGTCGGCTGCGATGGCCAACGAAGCGGCGCTCAAATTCAAGGAGACCTGCGGCATGCATGCCGAGGCCTACAGCGCCGCCGAAGTCATGCATGGCCCGCTGGCACTGATCGGGCCCGATTTTCCGGTGCTGGCGCTGGCCGCGCGCGATGCGTCCGAGCCGTCTATCGCCGAGGCCGCCGACGGCCTGGCGGCCAAGGGCGCGCCGGTGTTCGTCACCTCCGCACTTGCCCAGCGCGCCGTGCGCCTGCCGCATGTCGCCACCGGCCACCCGCTGACCGATCCGCTGACGCTGATCGTCTCCTTCTACATGTTCGTCGAGGCCTTTGCCCGCCATCGCGGCCTCGATCCGGACACGCCGCGCAATCTTCGCAAGGTGACGGAGACCGTATGAGCGACCGTTTTGCCCTGACTGGCGCCCGGATTTTCGATGGCGACGACTGGCATGAAGGCCACGCGCTGGTCGTGCGTGACGGCCTCGTCGAGGCTATTTTGCCCACCAGCGCCATCCCCTCGGATATCCGCGCCGTCGACACCGGCGGCGGCGTGCTGGCGCCGGGCTTCGTCGACCTGCAGGTCAATGGCGGTGGCGGCGTCATGCTCAACGACCACCCCGATGTCGCCTCGATCGAAACCATCTGCAAGGCGCATGCGCCCTTCGGCACGACGGCGCTGCTTGTGACGCTGATCACCGACACGCCCGGCGTCACCGCCGCCGCCGTCGCCGCCGGCGAAGCAGCGGCGCTGCGGAAGGTGCCGGGCTTCCTCGGCCTGCATCTCGAAGGCCCGCATCTGTCGATCGCCCGCAAGGGCGCGCATGATCCGGCGCTGATCCGGCCGATGCTCGATGCCGACCAGGCGATGCTGATCGCGGCGCGGCAAAAGCTGCCGGTGCTGCTCACCACCGTCGCGCCGGAATCCGTCGAGCCGGCACGCGTCGCGGCAATCGCCAAGGCCGGTGTCATCGTCAGTCTTGGCCATTCCGACACCGGATACGCCACCGCCAGCACCTTCGCCGAAGCCGGCGCGAGCGTGGTCACCCATCTGTTCAACGCGATGAGCCAGATCGGCAATCGCGAGCCAGGGCTGGCGGGCGCAGCCATCGATATCGGCACCTTGTCCGCCGGTCTTATCGCCGACGGCATCCATGTCGATCCCGCCACCATCAAGATCGCACTGCGCGCCAAGCAAGGTCCCGGCAAGATCGTGCTGGTCAGCGACGCCATGGCGACAATCGGCACCGACATGACCTCGTTCACGCTCAACGGCCGCACCATCTACCGCAAGGATGGCAGCCTGCGGCTTGCCGACGGAACGCTGGCGGGTGCCGATCTCGACATGATCTCGGCTGTTCGCTTCATGCACAATGTCGTTGGCATCGATCTATCCGAGGCCTTGCGCATGGCCTCATTGTATCCGGCGCAGGCGATCGGCCAGTCGCACCGACTTGGCCGCTTCGCCAATGGCACGGCAGCCGATATCGTTGCGCTGTCGGACGATCTCGACATAAGAAGCGTCTGGATCGGCGGCGGCAAGGTGTTCGAGGCCACCGCTTCACGCTGAAAGCAAGACCATGCAAGATATCGATTGCGTCGTCGCCGGAGCGGGCGTCGTTGGGCTCGCCGTCGCCCGCGCGCTCGCTTTGTCGGGCCGAGAGGTGCTGGTGATCGAGCAGGCTGATGCGATCGGCACCGTCACGAGCTCACGCAATTCCGAGGTCATCCATGCCGGGCTCTATTATGCGCCCGGGAGCCTGAAAGCCCGGCTCTGCGTCGAAGGGCGTGAGCGGCTCTACACCTATTGCTGCGAGCGCAACGTCGCCCATGATCGCACCGGCAAGCTGATCGTCGCCGTCGAACCGGATCAGTTGGGCAGGCTGAGCGCGATCAGGGCCAATGCGCAGAGCTGCGGGGTTGGCGATCTCGATCTGCTTACACAGGCACAAGCCGAAAGCCTCGAACCCGCGCTGAGGTGCGCCGGCGCGTTGCTGTCGCCATCGACCGGCATTGTCGACAGCCATGCACTGATGCTGTCGCTGCGCGGCGACGCGGAGACCGCCGGCGTGTCGTTCGCCTTCCTTACCACTGTCGCCGGAGCGGCCGTTGAAGTCGATGGAATCCGGATCGATACGCGCGATGCCAAGGGCGAGATCTTCGCATTGAAAACCGGCGCCTTCGTCAATGCGGCAGGTCTCGATGCACAAGCCCTGGCCAACCGGATCGAGGGGTTTTCACAAGACCTCGTTCCGCCGCTCTGGCTGGCGCGCGGCAATTACTTTTCGCTTTCGGGCCGGTCGCCCTTCTCGCGGCTGATCTATCCGGTCCCGGTCAATGGCGGCCTCGGCGTGCATCTGACGCTGGACCTTGGCGGCAGCGCGCGCTTTGGTCCGGATGTCGAATGGATCGACCACCTCGACTATACGGTCGATCCCCGCCGAAGCGCTGTCTTCTACGAGGCGATCCGGCGCTACTGGCCCGAGCTTGCCGACGGCGCCCTGCAGCCTGCCTATGCCGGCGTCAGACCGAAACTGTCCGGCCCCGGCCAGCCGGCTGCCGACTTCACGATCCAGGGTCCGGCCGACCATGGCGCCGGCCGCATCGTCAATTTGTTCGGCATCGAAAGCCCCGGCCTGACGGCCAGCCTGGCGATCGCCGAGCACGTCGCCGAGCTGTTGTACCCAGGCTGACCCGACTGCCTACGCGGCTCCCGGGGCGATCCATCGTTTCACAGAACCGCCGAACCGCGCTATTTTGCTGGTATTGCTCTATGAGGCATAGAGGTCCTTGTAGGCGTAGCGCAAAAGATTCTTCTGCACCTTGCCCATGGTGTTGCGCGGCAGTTCGTCGACGAAGATCACCCGCTTCGGGTGCTTGTATTTCGCCACGCGTTCAGCGATGGCGCCGAGAATTTCGGCCCCGGTTATCTGCGATGACGGCGCCCGCACGACGACAGCAGTGACGCCTTCGCCGAAGTCCGGATGGGCAACGCCGATGACGGCGCTTTCGCTAACCCCGTCTAGCGCGTCGATCTCGCTTTCGAGTTCCTTTGGATAGATGTTGTAGCCGCCGGAAATGATCAGGTCCTTGCCGCGCCCGACAATGTGGACGTAACCATCGGCATCGATGATGCCGAGATCGCCGGTGATGAAGAAGCCGTCGGCGCGGAATTCCGCTTTGGTCTTCTCCGGCATGCGCCAATAGCCGCCGAAAACATTTGGGCCCTTCACCTCGATCATGCCGACCTCGCCCTGCGCAAGCGCTGCGCCGCTGTCGGGATCGGCGATGCGAAGCGCGACGCCGGGCAAGGGGAAACCAACCGTACCGGCGCGCCGCTCGCCCTCATAGGGGTTCGAGGTGTTCATGTTGGTCTCGGTCATGCCGTAGCGTTCGAGGATCGCGTGGCCGGTGCGCTCGCGCCAGGCCTTGTGTGTCTCGGCCAGCAGCGGCGCCGAACCGGAAATGAACACACGGATGTTTTTCGCCGCCTCGCGGTCCAGCCCGTCCTGCTGCAGCAGGCGCACATAGAAGGTCGGCACGCCCATCAGGGCCGTGGCGCGCGGCAGCAGCGAGACGATGCGGGCCGGATCGAACTTCCGCTCGAACAGCATCGAGGCGCCAGCCATCAGGATGACGTTGGTGGCGACGAACAGGCCGTGGGTGTGGAAGATCGGCAATGCGTGGATCAGCACATCATCTCCGGTGAAGCGCCAGTGCTCGACCAGCACGCGCGCGTTGGAGGCGAGGTTCTCGTGGCTGAGCATGGCGCCTTTGGAGCGGCCGGTGGTTCCCGACGTGTAGAGGATCGCCGCTAGGTCATCCGGCCCGCGCGCCACGTCATGGAAATCCGCCGGCAGCCGCGAGGCCTGATCGGTCAGCGATCCCTCGCCGTCGCGGCCGAGCGTGACGGTGGCGGCGCCCGATTTTCCCGCCAACGCTGCGATGTCGGCTGCCCTTGCCGGATCGCAGACGACCAGGCGTGGCGCGGCGTCGCTGAAGAAGTACTCCAGTTCGGCCAGCGTGTAGGCGGTGTTGAGCGGCAGGAAGACGGCGCCGGCGCGCAGGCAGGCGAGATAGAGCAGGACCGCTTCCGGGCTCTTCTCGACCTGCACGGCGACGCGGTCGCCGGGTTCGACATCCAATTGCAAGAGCGCATGCGCCAGCTGCGCCGAGCGCGCCAGCATATCGCCATAGGTGAGCGAGCCGCCATCATCGGTTTCCATCAGCAAGCGCCCCGGCATCGGCATCCGGGACCGGAACGCATCGAACAGATGATTGCTCATAAGGACTTCCCCGAGTGGCTGAAACGGCGGCGTCGAGCACGCTTTTTCGAAGCATGCATTGGCGGCGAAGAGTTCGCGGTTCCCAGCCGCGCCGTCAAGACCGCAGACGATGGTTCACGCCTGTCGAGCCAACGCCAGAGGTTGTGGGAAATGGGCCGCAAAAGACCCGCCGGGAAAACGATCGCTATCGCCGGGCGCGCTCGGCTCTGCCGGCGGCCGCCTGTGACCCTTCGCCTTGACTGAAGCGTTTCATGCACATGGCGGCGGTCAACTGGTAGTGATTGATCAGTGCCTCGACGGCAGCGTCGGCATTGCCATCCAGGGCACATTCGGCGATCAGGCGATGCTCGCCGAAATCGTCGCGCTGGACGCCTTCGCCATCATTGGCCATTTGCCGGTAGCGATAGGCGTGATCGGAAAGCTGATCGCAAAACCCCACCAGCCATTGCGACCGGCAGGCCGAGATCAGCACCCTGTGGAAGATGCGGTGCAACCTTTCCCAATCCGGGTTGAGCGAGAAGAGATTTTGCGGCGAAAGACGTGACGCGCGCCCCAGGCGATGCAGAGCCAGGACGAGCTGTTCTTCCCATTCGGCGGTGCGGTGGGCGATGGATTCGCGAAGCGCTCGCTCCTCGAGCCAGCAGCGGGTACGCGTCAGCTCCTCGAGTTCCGACGCGCTGACCGGCATGATGAAGAAGCCACGCTGGTCGTGCCGACCGAGAAGCCCTTCCGAGGCGAGGCGATTGAGAGCCTCGCGGACAGGGGAAGCGCCAGCCCCATATTTGGAGACCACCCATTCGACCCGCAGCTTGCTCTCGGCTTCAAGAACACCACCGAGAAGATCGTCACGCAATTGCTGGTAGACCGTGCTGGCAAGCGTGCTCTTGGGTCCTGCGGCGTCATCGTTCAGATTGGCAGCTCCGTATGTCACAGCGACTCCTTGTCCCCAAAACTTGTCTTGGGCAATTCGAGTCCGACAGCATTCGCCTTTTCGTACTTGTACCATATAACGCGTGCCGCGGCGCGCTCAAGCAGAAGATCACGATATTGTACTTTAGCACAAAGGAATATGCGGCATTCCGAAGATCGATGCTATAATTCCGCGCATCCCCACAACCTGCGGAAACTTAACATGTTTTGTATGCACGCAGGAGAATCTGTTCTTCCTGTTCTTTTGTATGCGCGTGAGACCACCTGTTCTGTTGTGTGCGCAGGCGGCGAACAGCGAAGCCGAATCAGGCCGCCGCTGCTCTTTTGGGCGCAGCGCCCTTGAAGATACGATGCGCCGTGAGTTAGCCGGCTGCGTTGTCGGCTGCCGTCCTGATCGCCTGGATGTTTTGCCGGTAGGCTTCGACACTGCCGCCTTTGAAGATGGCGGCGCCCGCCACCAGCACGTCAGCGCCGGCAGCGGTGACCAGCGGCGCGGTTTCGGCTGAAACACCGCCGTCGATCTCGATGCGGATCGGCCTGTCGCCGATCAGCGCCTTGACCCGCTTCACCTTGTCGACGATGGCCGGAATGAACGCCTGGCCGCCGAAGCCCGGATTGACGGTCATGATCAGGATCAGGTCGAGCCGGTCGAGCACATACTCGACCACGCTTTCAGGCGTTGCCGGATTGAGCGACACTCCGGCCTTCTTGCCAAGGTTCCTGATGGTTTGAAGCGAGCGGTCGAGATGCGGCCCGGCCTCTGCATGGACCGTCAAACCGTCGCAGCCGGCCTCGGCGAAAGCGGCCAGATAGGGGTCGGCCGGGGCAATCATCAGATGGCAGTCGAAGAAGGCCTTGGTGCGGTTGCGGATCGCCTTGATCACCGGCGGGCCAAAGGTGATATTGGGGACAAAGTGCCCGTCCATCACATCGAGATGGATCCAGTCGGCGCCGGCCGCCGCCACCGCTTCGACCTCATCGCCGAGCCTCGAAAAATCCGATGCCAGTACCGACGGTGCGATCAAGGTCTTTCTGCTCATGGGTGCGGCCTTTCCGAGCGCCCTTTTCATACCAGTCACTCTGGATCGACTGCCTAATGCGCTCCAGCCGACTTGTCGAGTGCACGGGCGCGGGCGCTGCACAGGCAGGGTGGCGTTTTGGCGTCTCCGATCGTGTTGCAGCCAATTTCCGCTTGCCCCGGAACCACAAGAAAGACCCGCCGGATTGCTCCGGCGGGTTTCTGGTCTGGCGTCGAGCAGATGGTTATTGCTGCTGGAGTTTCAGGATTCTGTTTGGATCCGGATCCTGCTGCTGTTCGACCTGCGGGCTGCGCCGTGGCAGTACCTGCTGCAGCAGCAGGCCCGGGTTGAGCTCCAGCGACGGTTGCCCGCGGACCGGCCGGCAGTTCGGATACCGCCCGATCGTGCCTTCCGGGCAGCGCCGCCTGATGATCGGCTGGCACTGGCCATTGATCATCTGCGTGCCCGGTGCGCATTCCACCTGCTGCCTGGGCTTGCGGCATGCGCCGTCGATCACCTCGGTCCCACGCGGACAGACACATTCGCCGCGCTTGTTGTGGACCTGGCCGCGTATGTCGCACTGCTGCACATCAGGCTGCTTGCGCCGGCAGGCATTGCCTTGCACCTCGGTACCCCTCGGGCAGACGCAATCGCCGTTGGCGTCGTGGACCTGGCCACGGATGGTGCATTGCTCCGGCTTCGGCTGGATCGGTCGGCAGGCATTGCCCCTGACTTCCGTGCCGCGTGGGCAGACGCAATCGCCATCGGCATTGTGGACCTGGCCACGGATGGTGCACTGCTCCGGCTTCGGCTGGATCGGTCGGCAGGCATTGCCCCTGACTTCCGTTCCCCTGGGGCAGACGCAATCGCCATCGGCATTGTAGACTTGACCACGGATCGTGCACTGTTCGGGCTTTGGCCGGATCGGACGGCAGGCATTGTCCCTGACTTCCGTGCCCCTGGGGCAGACGCAATCGCCATCCGAATTGTGGACCTGGCCACGGATGGTGCACTGCTCGGGCTTGTCGGTCCTGACGCATTTGCCGTTCTCAAGCCCGGTTCCGCGTGGGCAGACGCAGCGTCCGTCCTCGGTGCGGATCTGGCCTTCGAGCAGCACGCAGCGCTTCGGCGGCGGTGGCGTTGGCAGAATATTGGTACCACCGCCGGTGCACTGGCCATTGCGGAAGGTGGTGCCTTCCGGGCAGACGCAGCGACCGGCGTCGTTCATGACGAAGCCTTGCGAGCATTCCTTCTTCGTCTCCTGGCTGATGGTGAAGGGATGGCAGGCATAGGCCTTGCCGCGATCGCCCTGCACATTGGTCTGGTCGCCGCCAAGCACGTCGCCACCGCCTTGCACCCGTGTGTCGGGAGAGAGCACGCCGACGCAGTTCTGGCCGCTGACGTTGCCCTGCAGATTGGCCAGGCGGCCGTCGTCGGGAATGACCACGGTGACATGGTGCACCTGGCTTTCGCCGGCGCCGAGCGTCAGGTCGGCAATGCAGGACGCAGGCAAGGTTGCCGGTTCCGGCGAGCAGCCGAAGGGCGGATCGATCGACGTGATTTCAACGCCTTCCAGCCTGCCGAGCCCATCCACGCCGATCGCATCACCGATACGGACCGGTCCCGAGAAGGGGGTCGTCCCATCATTGGTGATGGTGATCTCGAACGAGCAGGGTTGGCCGAGCTTGCATTCGCGGTCGCCGGTTTTTTCGACACGGATGGTCGAAGAGCCGCCGCCCTTGGCGCAGGCCTGGCCGATCGGATAGACGATGTCGTCGCCTGGCGCCGGACCAAACGAACCCCGCGCGCAGTTCTCGAACGCGCCATTCGCAGAAACCGTCACGTCGAAGTGGCGGCTGGTTCCAGGTGTCATCACGGCACCGGGAATCTGGCACGACAGCGCATTGGCCGGAACCGGTCCGCATGCCCATTCCGCGCCGTCAGGGGTGACGGTCTGGATCTGGACGGGCGCGCCGCCAGCCACCAGCGTGGCGGCATCGTTGACCCGCACCGGACCGGTGGGGGCAGCGGTGCCAAGGCTAATGACGGTGATGCGGCAAGAGATGACCGCGGCACCGGCGAGCGAGCCGTTGCATACCTTGGTGATGCGCAGGGTCGGCTTGCCGCCATTGGGATGACGGAAGCGTTCCTTGGCGCAAGCCTTGTTGTTGGTGAGGTCGTTTTCACCAGGGATGGCCTTCACCGCGGCGCAGTTCTCCACCGTGTCCGACTGGTAGCCGGCCGGCATGACCGCCTTGACGACGATCGGTGTCGAGGCGCCCGGAGGCAGCGAGATCCCCGCATTGTCGCAGCGGAACTGGCCGGGGCCGTTCGGTCCGCATGTCCAGGGCGGGCTCGGGCCGAAGGTCGAGGAGGACGGCGCGCCGCCCGGATAGGTGTCGATCACCGTCAGCGGCCCATTATAGGTTGATGTGCCGTTGTTGATGATGTCGATCACGAAGTAGCAGATGCCGTCGGCCGTGCAGACCGGGATACGGGCACGCTTCTTCAGGATCAGGTCGACCTTCTTTTCGACCGGCGGCTGGCAGTCGCGGTCACGGTCGCCACGCCGGCAGATCGGGATCGAGGCACAGCCGCGATCATTCGATTGGCTGCCGAACAGCGGCTTGCCGCTGGCCCCATAATTATACGTGGCGCAGTTGCGCAGGACGCTGCCTTGCCAGCCTCCGGCCGGCTTGAAGCCGAGCTTGAGGTCGACGGAGGCCCCCGGACTGAGCGTGGTCACCGGATAGGTGCACGTCATCGGGGTGGTGCCGGGTACGCAGACCCAGGGCGGATTAGGCCCCGAATCGAGCGTCGATCCGGCCGGCAGCGTCACCTCGTCGAGCACGATCTTGCCGTGGTAGGCACCGGTGCCGACATTGGTGACCCTGATGGTGAAGTCGCAGCCGCCGCCCATCGTGCAACGCGTCACGTCGGCGCGTTTCTCGACCTTGAGGTCCGGCTCCTTATCCTTGGGCGGGCACCTCTGGTCACGCGGGATGACGATGTCGATCGTCTGCGTGCAGCACAGGCCCCAGCCTTCCTTCGGACCGGCATAGGTTTCGATGCCGGTGACGATGAGGTGGATGACGTCGCCGGGCGATGCGCCGACGATCTTCCAGTTTAAGACACCGCCGCCCGCCGGCACCAGCTGGGTGTCGGGGATGATGGTGATGCCGGGCGTGGTCGTCGACACCTGCACCCACTTGCCGCCCATCTCCGGGCCGACCGGCATGTGATAGATGAAGGCGCCGCCGCCGGGCACGCAGTCGACCGTGCCGCGTTCCACCTTGAAGCATTCCTTGCCGGGAGGTGGCGGTGGCGGGTTGCATTTGGTGACGTCGATCTTGATCGAGGTCTTCACGCCGGTCTTGAAGTCGCCGTCGTCGGGCTCGCCCGGATCCTGCGACGGGATGATGGTCCCCGTGCCCGGTCCGGCCGTCACCTTGATCATGCCCTGGTTGTCGACGATCGTCGGCGAGGGAAACGCCGCATGGTCGATCTTGGCGGTGATCTGGAAGGTGATGACGCGCTCGTTCGGAGCACCAGCGCCGTCGAGATCGGTGGCGGAGAGCCGGAAATCGGACACAGTCGCCGTATCGTTGGGATTTGCCGAGGTGCTGATTGAAGCCCCCGGCAGTGGCCCACCGGACGAATCCGTGCCGTCGCCGGACACATTGACGTTGACGATCTCAAGGCCGTGCGGAAGCTGGTCCTTGAAGTCGACCCGGACCTTCTTCAGCCTGGCCTCGAGGCTCGGGTCGGCAAGGCCCTGCGGATCGCCGCGCAAGCCGAAGCTCAGCGAATAGACGACATAGTCGCAGCCTCGTTGAGTGCCTTTCTTGGTGAAGAAAGGCACGAGCCGGTCCAGCCTCGGATTGACGACGCGCGAATTGTCGAGGTCGAGCTTCAGTTCCGGGGTGATCGGAACGGCGTCTTCCGCGTGGCTTGCCACAGGGGTGAGCATGGCGACCGCGATACCGGCCGCCATCAGCCAGCGCGCGCCGCGCCTGGCGTATGACAGGGGTTTCATGATCGTCTCCATGACGGTTGAGTTGTTTTCTGCGAGCGGGGAGAGTGCGAGATTTTTCATCTTCCCCTCCTCAACGTTCGCAGCTGACGGCTGGGGTTCTGAGCGGCAAAGTCATCTTGCAGCAAGGGTAGTAGCCACCCTTGTCCTTGTCGGACTTCCTGTAGAAGCAGAGCCCGACATCGACTGTGTCGCCCGGATCGTGGCCGGTGATGTCGATCGTGTAGGGCTTGCCGGGCGCATGCGACTGGGATGATGTCACCCCGACGCCTGGCGTCCTGGACTGGGCCTTGATCGAATCGCCGCCGAAGCCGGCATGGTCATGGAGATAGAGATCGGCCTCAAGCCCCGAAGGCGTGCAGTAGTACTGGACATCTTCAACGTCGAGACACGGAGGCAGATTGCCGGGCGGTGGGAAGTCCGGCGGGTAGAAGGGGGGCAGGTAGCCGCCCGGGATTTCTTCATAATAGCCGGCGCGGCCTTCGCAGGGATGCCAGACGGCAACGTCGCCGACATGACCCTCGACCTCCGGGTCTTCGAAATAACCGTCGAAGTCGACGAACCAGGAGCCGAAGGGCGGCACATTGGCCGGCTTGACCAGCTCTTTGGGCGTAATCTGCACGCCATGCACGGCCAGCGGCCCGCCGGCGGCGAGCTGTTCGGCGAAAGCCTGATTGTCGCGCAGCTTGTCGCCGGTGTTGACCAGTGTCTGCGTGCAGACCGAGGTGTCGAGATTGCCGTCGGCGTCATAGCCATATTGCAGGTCGAGACCGCCGGCCGACTGCCGGTTGCCCTGCGGGAAGCCGATCGCATATTCCTGCGGCATTTCCACCCAGACCGATTCGGTTGCCGGATCGTCCGGGTTCTCGCGCCAGTAGCGAATGACCTCGCCCTTGCCGGAATCGGCGAACTGGCTGTAATCGTAGCGGTTCTCGACCGGACCGCGCTGGGCCAGGTACATGAAGCCACTGTTGTCGAAGGCGATATCGGTGACGGCGTAGTCCTTGTCAGCCTTGACCGTCAGTTCCCAGCGCGGGTCGCCGGCAAAGGTGCCGTCGCGGGCGATGCCCACCGACCAGATTTCCGACTTTTCGCCGACCGAGTAGTAGAGCCGGCCACCATGATAGGAAACGGCCCAGATGCGGCGCTCGTCCTGCGTGTAGCCCCAACTGTCGGGGTCTTCGCTGTCGAAGGCCGCGCCCTGGATGTCCATCACCGACCCGTCGTCGGCGACGGGAGCCAGCCCATGCGCGGGGCGGCCGACAACGCCATGGTCGAAGCTGTCGATCAGCCTGCCGTTGGCGTCGATGCGATGGATCAGGCCGGTGTCGAGGTCGGAAGCAAAGAACTGGCGGTGGCTGGGATCGAAGGTGAGATTGCCGATGCCGGGGCCGCTGTTGGTGTCGATGTCGGCGAATTTGGAGACCTGGCCGGTGATGCCGTCGATCTTCCAGATGGTGCCCGGCCCGCCGCCGTTTTCGGTGCCGAACTGGCCATCCATGAAGGTGGCGCCGGCCATGCCGCGGCGTTGCCGCTCAGGGCGACCGTCATCGTCGGCGTCCGGCGTGACGATGCGGATGCCGTGCAGCGAGGTGGCGCCGGCATAGAGATTGGGAATGCCGGACGGAATGCCGTCGCGCACTCCATCGTCATAGGTGACGCCGAACACCTGGCCGATCTGCTCTGCCGTCACCTCGAAGGGCGGCGGTGTGTTGACGAGCTGGCCAGCGGCCGGTCCGCCCAGATGCGAGACGTCGAACACGCGCAAGGTGGCGCGGGTAATGTCGATGAAGGTTTCGTCGACCGGATCGACGCCGGGCGGCAGGCCCTCGTCGAAATTGGGAATGATGGTGCCGGAAAATCCGGTCACCGCCATCGAGCCGGGATAGATGATCTGGGTTTCCTGCGCCTGCGCGGCGCCACCCAGCCACAGGCCGGCGGCGAGCGTCATCGCCAGCAATGCGCCGCCAGCATGCGCGGCACGACGCAAACGACCATCAAGAGACGACACGAGCGAGCCGCGGATGCGAGACATGACACTCCCCCCGTAGTCAACGGGAGAAACGTCCGGTCTGGCCGCGCAAATCAGGGCAAGGCGCGGCGTTCCGGCTCGTTCTTCCCTGATCGAATTGTCTGCTTTCCTCATTGTCACGATACGCCTGCTCTTACGCAGGGTCAACGGAATCAGCGGAAAACCCAGCGCATCGACCCCGTCCCGAAGGCGGTGGTCGCGCCGAGCTCCTGTTGTTCCCGGAGACCGCGGAGTCTCTGGGTTATTGGTCATGGGGGGCTTCCTTTCCGGGCCGCACCATGCGGCGCCTGGACATCAGTCGCAGGCGGAGGTGGAAAGGTTCATGGAAGCCTTGCGCAGAATGCTTGCGCGCGATGCCGCCTGTTCTTATATACGCGCCAAGCCGTTCGGTGCCGGAATGCCGGTTGCCGGAACGGAATTTCTTGTGAACAGGGGCTTTCGTCGGAACGCCTGTACGGGTCCTGAGAGCCTGCTTAGCGGAGAGACTAGAAAAATGGCAAAAGTAATCGGTATCGATCTCGGCACCACCAACTCCTGTATCGCCATCATGGATGGCAAGGAGCCGAAGGTAATCGAGAATGCGGAAGGCGCGCGCACGACGCCTTCCATCGTCGCCATCAGCGGCGACGACGAACGTCTCGTCGGCCAGCCGGCCAAGCGCCAGGCGGTCACCAATCCTGAAAACACCATCTTCGCGGTCAAGCGCCTGATCGGCCGCCGCTATGACGATCCGGTGACGGAGAAGGACAAGAAGCTTGTCCCCTACAAGATCGTCAAGGGTGACAATGGCGATGCCTGGGTCGAGGCCGGCGGCAGGAAGCAGTCGCCCTCGCAGATTTCGGCCATGATCCTGCAGAAGATGAAGGAGACGGCGGAAGCCTATCTCGGCGAGAAGGTCGAGAAGGCGGTCATCACCGTTCCGGCCTATTTCAACGACGCCCAGCGCCAGGCGACCAAGGACGCCGGCAAGATCGCCGGCCTCGAAGTGCTGCGCATCATCAACGAGCCGACGGC
>NZ_RZRQ01000131.1:0-15686 GCF_003997785.1 Mesorhizobium sp. M7D.F.Ca.US.004.01.2.1
CCCCACTTCGGAATATGTGACAGTGATTTCCGGCAACTTTCATATCGGAATGGGCGACAAGCTCGACGAGGCGAAGGGTATCGAACTGACGGCTGGCGGCTTCGGCGTTGCCCCGACTGGAATGAATCACTTCGCGTGGACGACAAGCGATACGATTGTCGAGGTTCACGGCGAGGGACCTTTCGCGATTACCTACGTCAACCCGGCAGACGACCCAACCAAAAAGTAGCAATTCACTGATCGCAAGATGTCCCAAGGACGTCGATGTAACCGACGAATCACTGCGCATCCTGCGGTGATGGTCAGAGTACTGCGGCGCCAAAGGGCTTAGGCAACAGGCCCGCGCCTCTTCGGAGACAAGGGGTTTTTCGTTTGCGAGGTGTGCTGGAACAAGGCAGCGCGGGCTTCTTCTGGCGTGCATTGATCCCGCTCGCTCAGCCGAGGAAATCGGCCCGGTGCGGCGTGAAGCTGTCGACCAGCCGCCCTGCTTCGAGCGCCTTGACGCCGTGCACCAGACCGGACGGCACGATGAAACTGCCGCCGGCCGCGAGGATTTCGGTCTGGCCGTCGATGGTCACCTCGAAGCGGCCCTCGGCGACATAGCTTGCCTGGACATGCGGGTGCGAATGCAGGGCGCCGACGCCACCCCTGTCGAAGCCGAATTCGACCAGCATCAATTCATCGGTGTGCAGAAGGACGCGCCGCCTGTTGCCGTCCGGCGTTGTCGTCCACGCGCCCTTGCCGGCCGGCGCGAAAATCCTTGCGGTCATCGTCATCTCCTCATCGCGGATAAGTGACCAGCGTCTATTGCGCGAGCACGCGTCAGAGCCGGTAGGCCTTCTTGGCCAGCGTGTAGGCCAGTTCCCCAGCCAGCTCATGCGCCTCGTCCTCGCGCAGCCGGTGCTCGGCAACGAGACGCGCCAGGAAGGCACAGTCGACGCGACGCGCCACATCGTGGCGCGCCGGTATCGAGGGGAAGGCTCTCGTGTCGTCGTTGAAGCCGACCGTGTTGTAGAAGCCGGCCGTTTCCGTCGTCATTTCGCGGAACCGGCGCATGCCTTCCGGGCTGTCGTGGAACCACCAGGCCGGCCCGAGTTTGAGCGCCGGGTAGACGCCGGCGAGCGGCGCCAGTTCGCGCGCATAACTGGTCTCGTCGAGCGTGAACAGGATGACGGTAAGGTCGCGCTCCAGCCCGACGCAGTCGAGCAGCGGCTTCAGCGCCATTACATAGTCGGTCCGGGTCGGGATATCGAAGCCCTTGTCGCGGCCGAATTTCTCGAAGACAGCGCGTGAGTGATTGCGCTGGGAACCGGGATGGATTTGCAGGACCAGCCCGTCGTCGAGACTCATCTTGGCCATCTCGGTCAGCATCTGGGCGCGGAACAATTTTCGCTCACGCTCGTCGTCGGAACCACGGCGAACCCGATTGAACAGCTCTTGCGCCGCGGCACCTGAAAGATTGGCGGTCTCGGCCGTCGGATGGCCGTGGTCGGACGAGGTTGCGCCAAAACTCTTGAAGAAGGCGCGCCGCTGGCGATGCGCATCGAGATAGCCACCCCAACTGCCGGTATCGCAGCCGGTGATCTCTCCGAGCTGGTCGAGATTGGTCGAGAACCCTTCGAAGTCGGGATCGACGACCGCGTCCGGGCGGTAGGCGGTGACGACGCGGCCCTGCCAGCCGCTGTCGCGGATCATCTGGTGCCATTGGAGATCGTCGAGCGCGCCTTCCGTTGTCGCGATGACCTCGATGTTGAAGCGCTCGAACAACGCGCGCGGACGGAAATTCTCCCACTGCAGCAGCGTCGCAATGGTGTCGTAGTGGCGGTCGGCAGTTGCGGCGGTCAGCGGTTCGTCGATGCCGAACAGATGGGCGAGCACATGATCGAACCACAGCCGGGTCGGCGTGCCGCGAAACAGATAATAGTACTCGGCAAAACGCCGCCAGATCGTCCGGCCGTCGGTCTCGACCGGCCCACCGCCCAGCGTCGCCACGCCGAGATCCTCAAGCCGAACGCCTTGGCTGAACAGCATGCGGAAGATGTAGTGGTCCGGGACGATAAGCAATTGCGCCGGATCCGGGAACGGCTCGTTCAGCGCATACCAGCGCGGATCGGTGTGACCGTGCGGGCTGACGATCGGCAGGTTTTTGACGCCGGCGTAGAGGTCGCGGGCAAGCGAGCGCGACTGCGCTTCGGGCGGAAACAGCAGGTCCGGATCGGTCAGCGCGACCATGGGAAAGGCGGCTCCTTCCAGGTTGAACATCGGTACGTTCGGGCAAAAGCGATGTCAACGTGGGCTCACAAACAGGCATCCTTGCGGCAAGCGGAAACAGGTGTTACGCCGCTTGTCATCAACGCTCGGGACACCGTCATGCAGCCCCGTCCAAAACCATCCGCCCTGTGATATGATGACCAGCAGCCATTTGTCCGACGCCTCGCTACACTCACTGCCCGAGCGGGTGACAATCCCCGGATATGACCGCAGCAAGGTCGTCCCGGGCATCGTGCATCTCGGCGTCGGCGCCTTCCATCGCGCTCACCAGGCAGCCTACGTCGACGACTGCCTGGCGGCAGGCGAGACAGGCTGGGGCATAACAGGCGTTTCGCTGCGCAGCGCCGACACGCGCGACGCGCTCACGCCGCAAGATGGGCTCTACACACTGGCGATCAGAAGCAGTGGAATCGAAAAACTTCAGGTCATCGGCTCGATCGGCGCGATGCTGGTGGCGCCGGAGGATCCGGACGCGGTGCTGGCCGTGCTGACCGATCCGCGCACCCGCATCGTCACGCTGACCATCACCGAAAAGGCCTATCTGAGAGCAGCGGGCGGCGGATTGGACACTGCTCATCCCGACATCGTCCACGATCTGGCAAACCGGGAAATGCCGAGGACGGCGCATGGTTTCCTGGCCGAGGCGCTTGCCCGGCGACGCGCCGCCGGCACGCCACCCTTCACTGTCCTGTGTTGCGACAACCTGCCCGCCAATGGCGCCACGCTGCACCGGCTACTGACCGAATTCGCCGAATTGCGCGACGCCAGGCTTGGCGTGAAGGGCGACGCTGGAATCGCCGACCACATCGCCCATCAGGTCGCCTTTCCCTCAAGCATGGTCGACCGCATCGTGCCGGCAACCACCGATGCCGACCGGGCGCGGATCGCAGAAGAACTCGGCGTCGAGGACGCCTGGCCCGTGATGACCGAACCGTTCTGCCAATGGGTGGTCGAAGACAATTTCCCCGGCGGCCGTCCGGCCTGGGAAGACTTCGGCGTCACCATGGTTAGCGATGTCGGCCCCTTCGAGGACATGAAGCTCAGGTTGCTCAACGGCTCGCATTCGGCCATCGCCTATCTCGGCCTGCTCAGCGGCCACGCCACCGTCGACCGTGCCTTCTCCGACCCGGCGATCCGGCAGTTCGTTGATGCATTGTGGGCCGAAGCTATCCTGACCCTGCCCGAGGATGCCGGATTGGACACGAGCGCCTATACTGCGGAACTCGCAGAGCGTTTTTCCAACACAGCACTTGCCCACCGCACGGCGCAGATCGCTAATGACGGCAGCCAGAAACTGCCGCAGCGCATCGTCGCTTCCGCCTTGGAGTGTATCGAAGCCGGGGCTGTGCCCGAACACCTGACGCTGGTGATCGCTGCCTGGATCGCGGCTTGCGAGGCACGCGGCAAGACCTTGCCGGAACGCCATTTCACCGATCCGCTCGATGTACCATTGGCAGCGCTTTTTGAACGAAGCCTGCCTACGGAAGAGATGGTGACGGCTGTGTTCGACCTCGCCGGCTTCACCAAGGACCACACCGGGCGTCAGACGCTGGTCGAGTTCGTGGCCACCCATCTCGTCCATCTCAAGCAGGGCGGGCCGGCCCTTGCCCTCGCCGCACTCGGCATACGAAGCGAGCAATCCTGAGCTATGACTTGACGGTTGTGATGGGGCGCAGACCGTTGACGGTGGCGGGACAGCGCCCCCCTCTGTCCTGCCGGACATCTCCCCCACGAGGGGGGAGATTGGCAGCTCAGATGCCGGCGCCAACCCTGCAACGCTGGAGATTTGCGAAAGCCGCGGTGACGGCCAATCTCCCCCCCTCGTCGGGGAGATGTCCGGCAGGACAGAGGGGGGCGCGAAGGATCGCTACAGAACGCCCCTTTGCGCTACTGCGCTCCGCTTTCGCTCTACCCGGATGATGAGGAGACAGCCGCCCCTTACGCCGGCAGGATAGCGCCTTCGAGCGTGGTGAGCTGGCTAAGGAACTGTTCCGCCTTGCTACGGGCCTGGTCGTCCTTGGCGTCGGCGGCATCTTCCTTGGCTTCCTGGATGCGGCGCGCGAGATCGGCGCGGTCAACATCTTTCACCGCCACAGCCGATTCCGCCAGCAGCGTGCAGCCGGCCGGAACGATGTCGGCGAAGCCGCCGAACACCACATAGCGCTCTTCGCCACCCGACGCGGTCTTCACCGTAACGACGCCCGGCTTGATCGTGGTCATGACCGGAGCGTGATGCGCCATCACCGTCATCTCGCCTTCGGCGCCCGGAATGACGACGGATTCGACCTGCTCGGAAACAAGCAGACGCTCCGGCGAGACCAGTTCGAACTTGAAAGCTTCAGCCATGGTGTCTCACAAACGCTTGGATCGAAGACAGCGCGGCTGACCCGCGCTGCCGAATGAGAAATTAAGCCGCTTCGGCCGCCAGGCGCTGGGCCTTCTCGACTGCTTCCTCGATGCCGCCGACCATGTAGAAGGCAGCTTCCGGAAGGTGGTCGTAGTCGCCGTTGCAGAGGCCCTTGAAGCCCTTGATGGTGTCGGCGAGGTCGACCAGCTTGCCCGGCGCGCCGGTGAACACTTCGGCGACGAAGAACGGCTGCGACAGGAAGCGCTCGATCTTGCGGGCGCGGGCGACGGTCTGCTTGTCCTCTTCCGACAGCTCGTCCATGCCCAGGATGGCGATGATGTCCTGCAGCGACTTGTAGCGCTGGAGGATCGACTGCACCTGGCGGGCGACGCCGTAGTGCTCGTCGCCGACGACCAGCGGGTCGAGCATGCGCGAGGTCGAGTCCAGCGGATCGACGGCCGGATAGATGCCCTTTTCGGCGATGGCGCGGTTGAGCGTCGTCGTCGCGTCAAGGTGGGCGAACGAGGTCGCCGGCGCCGGATCGGTCAAGTCGTCGGCGGGCACATAGATGGCCTGCACGGACGTGATCGAGCCCTTGGTGGTGGTGGTGATGCGTTCCTGCAGCGCGCCCATGTCGGTGGCGAGCGTCGGCTGATAGCCCACGGCCGACGGGATACGGCCGAGCAGAGCCGACACTTCCGAACCCGCCTGCGTGAAGCGGAAGATGTTGTCGACGAAGAACAGCACGTCCTGGCCCTGGTCGCGGAAATATTCCGCAACCGTCAGGCCGGTCAGGCCGACGCGGGCGCGCGCGCCCGGCGGCTCGTTCATCTGGCCATAGACGAGTGCGGCCTTGGAGCCTTCGCCGCCGCCCTTCTTGTTGACGCCGGATTCGATGAACTCGTGATAGAGATCGTTGCCCTCGCGGGTACGCTCGCCGACGCCGGCGAACACCGAGTAGCCGCCATGCGCCTTGGCGATGTTGTTGATCAGTTCCTGGATTAGCACGGTCTTGCCGACGCCGGCGCCGCCGAACAGGCCGATCTTGCCGCCCTTGGCGTAGGGAGCCAGCAGGTCGAGCACCTTGATGCCGGTGATCAGGATCTGTGCTTCCGTCGACTGCTCGACATAGGTCGGAGCCGGCTGGTGGATAGAGCGCATTTCAGTCGCGTCGACCGGGCCTTCTTCGTCGACGGGCTCGCCGATGACGTTGATGATGCGGCCGAGCATGCCCGGACCGACCGGCACGGTGATCGGCGCGCCGGTGTCACGCACTTCCTGGCCGCGAACCAGACCTTCGGTCGAGTCCATGGCGATGCAGCGCACGGTGTTTTCACCCAGATGCTGGGCGACTTCGAGCACGAGGCGGTTGCCGACATTGGTCGTCTCGAGCGCGTTCAGGATCGCCGGCAGGTGATCGCCGAACTGCACGTCGACGACGGCGCCGATGACCTGGCGGACCTTGCCGACAACGCCGGTTGCCTTGCTGGCCACTGCCGATGTCTTGGCAGCTGCGACCTTCGCAGGTGCTGGCGCCTTGGCCGGGGCCGCCTTCGCGGCTGCTACTGGAGCCTTTGCCGCCTTCGCGGGGGCTGCGGTCTTCGCGGCTGCGGCCTTGGGGGCTGCCGTCTTGGGGGTCGCTGCTTTCGCCATCGTCTTTACCCTTTTTCGTCCTTTGTTTCTCACGCGGTCCGGTCGCGGGTCGATAACCCGCGAACCGCGCCTAGAGCGCCTCGGCGCCCGAAATGATTTCGATCAGTTCCTTGGTGATCTGCGCCTGCCGCTGGCGGTTATAAGTGATCGACAACTTGTTGATCATCTCGCCGGCGTTGCGCGTCGCATTGTCCATGGCGCTCATCTTGGCGCCCATTTCGCCGGCCGCGTTTTCGAGCAGCGCCCGGAAAACCTGCACCGAGATGTTGCGCGGAATGAGGTCGGAGAGGATTTCGCCCGGTTCCGGCTCGTATTCGTAGACGGCATTGCCGCCATCGATCGCCTCGGCCGGGGCCGAAGCAACGCCTGCCGGGATGATCTGCTGCGCGGTCGGGATCTGGCTGATCACCGACTTGAACTGCGAATAGAACAGCGTGCAGATGTCGAAGCCGCCCTCGTTGAAGAGGTGGATGACCTTCTTGGCGATCGCATCGGCATTGACGAAACGCAGCGTCTTGACCTCGCGCAGGTCGACACGGTCGATGATCATCGAAGCATAGTCGCGGCGCAGGATATCGAAACCCTTCTTGCCGACGCAGATGATCTTGACCTGCTTGCCGTCGGCCAAAAGCCTGCGGATATGGTCGCGGGCAAGGCGGGCGATCTGCGAATTGAAGCCGCCGCACAGGCCGCGCTCGGCGGTGCAGACGACGAGCAGATGCACGTCATCCTTGCCGGTGCCGGTCATCAGCGCCGGGGCATCGCCGCCGCCGCCGATTGCCTGGGTGATGTTGGCCAGCACGGAACCCATGCGCTCCGAATAGGGGCGCGCCGCTTCCGCGGCCTCTTGCGCACGGCGCAGCTTCGCCGCGGCGACCATCTGCATCGCCTTGGTGATCTTCTGCGTCGCCTTGACCGAGGCGATACGGTTACGAAGGTCTTTTAATGAAGGCATGCTTCAAACCTGATCCCGTCTTGCAATTCGCTCAGGCGAAGGTCTTGGCGAAAGCGTCGATCTCGGCCTTCAGCTTGGCGCGCAGATCGTCCGACAGCGCCTTTTCCTTGCGGATGGCGTCGAGAACGTCCTTGCCGGCCGAGCGCATGTGGCTGAGCAGGCCATGCTCGAACTTGCCGACCTGGTTGACCGGCAGCTTGTCGAGATAGCCGTTGACGCCGGCAAAGATCACCGCGACCTGCTCTTCCGTCTTCAGCGGCGAGAACTGCGGCTGCTTCAGGAGTTCGGTCAGGCGCGATCCGCGGTTGAGCAGGCGCTGCGTGGCGGCGTCGAGATCCGAGCCGAACTGCGCGAAGGCCGCCATTTCGCGGTACTGCGCGAGCTCGCCCTTGATCGAGCCGGCAACCTGCTTCATCGCCTTGATCTGCGCGGCCGAGCCGACGCGGCTGACCGACAGGCCGACGTTCACCGCAGGACGGATGCCCTGGAAGAACAGGTTGGTTTCGAGGAAGATCTGGCCGTCGGTGATCGAGATCACGTTGGTCGGGATGTAGGCCGACACGTCGTTGGCCTGCGTCTCGATGATCGGCAGGGCGGTCAGCGAACCACCGCCCAGATCGTCGTTGAGCTTGGCGGCGCGCTCAAGCAGGCGCGAGTGCAGATAGAAGACGTCGCCCGGATAGGCTTCGCGGCCCGGCGGACGGCGCAGCAGCAGCGACATCTGGCGATAGGCGACGGCCTGCTTCGACAGATCGTCGTAGCTGATCAGCGCGTGCATGCCATTGTCGCGGAAATATTCGCCCATGGTGGCGCCGGCGAATGGTGCCAGGAACTGCATCGGCGCCGGGTCGGAAGCGGTGGCGGCGACGATGATCGAGTATTCGAGCGCGCCGCGCTCTTCCAGCACCTTGACGAACTGCGCGACGGTCGAGCGCTTCTGGCCGACGGCGACGTAGACGCAGTAGAGCTTTTCCTTCTCGGGGCCGTTGTCGTGCACCGACTTCTGGTTGAGCATCGTGTCGAGGATGATGGCGGTCTTGCCGGTCTGGCGATCGCCGATGACCAGCTCGCGCTGGCCGCGGCCGACCGGGATCAGCGCATCGATGGCCTTGAGGCCGGTCGACATCGGCTCATTCACCGACTTGCGCGGGATGATGCCGGGCGCCTTGACGTCGACGCGCTTGCGTTCGATCGCCTTGATCGGACCCTTGCCGTCGATCGGATTGCCGAGCGCGTCGACGACGCGGCCGAGCAGGCCGGGGCCGACGGGGACATCGACGATGGCGCCGGTGCGCTTGACGATGTCGCCTTCCTTGATGTCGCGGTCGGCGCCGAAGATGACGACGCCGACATTGTCGGCTTCGAGGTTGAGCGCCATGCCGCGGATGCCGCCGGGGAATTCGACCATCTCGCCGGCCTGGACATTGTCGAGGCCATAGACACGGGCGATACCGTCACCGACAGACAGCACCTGTCCGACTTCGGAGACCTCGGCCTCCTTGCCGAAATTCTTGATCTGGTCTTTCAGAATTGCGGAAATTTCCGCGGCGCGGATGTCCATCAGCCGACCTCTTTCAGTGCAAGCTTGAGCGAATTGAGTTTGGTTTTGAGCGACGTATCGATCTGGCGCGAGCCCATCTTGACCACCAGCCCGCCGAGCAGCGACGGATCGACGGTGACGGAGATGGCCACGTCCTTGCCGGCAACGCTCTTCAGCGCCGCCTTGAGTTCGGTCTGCTGGGCAGCGGTCAGCTCGTGCGCCGACGTCACTTCAGCAGCGGTCTCGCCACGATGTTCGGCGGCGATCTGGCGGAATGCCCTGATCATGCCGGGAATGGCGAACAGGCGGCGGTTGCGGGCGACGACGCGCAGGAAATTGCCGGTGAGGCCGGTGATCCCGGCCTTGTCGGCGATCGCCGCGATGGCCTTGGCCTGGTCCTCGCTGGAGAAAACCGGGCTGTTGATCAGCCGGGTGAGATCGGCGCTGCCCGCGAGCATCGCTTCGAAACTGTTGAGGTCGGCTTCGACCTTGGCCACGGAATTTGCCTGCAGGGCGAGTTCGAACAGCGAACCCGCATAGCGTTCTGCGACACCTGAGATTGGCGATGACGATTGAGCCACGGACCGTCTTTTCTCTTGTCTGACAGGCCGCAGATTGTTGGCGCGAGCAAAAACTCTGGCTAAATCTTTGACCTTACTGCATTTTTTCGAGCACGGAGGCGCGGCTTCCGCTATCCCCGGCCGAAAGTCGATTGCCGTCTAGCACAGGCATTTTAAGACCGCAATGCGTCGTTCCGCATGGTTTTCAGGCACTATTGTCGCATCCGTCGAAAGTCACCCGTCTTCCATCGCGGAATACCCAACGATTCAAGGCAGAAAGCCGAAGGCAAAGGCGAGCGGCAATGCCGCCAGCACCAATTCCACCACAATGGAAACCCAATTGAAAGGCGTGTTGGCGCCATCCGACATCATCGACAGCAGCCGGCCGAAGGCGGTGAACAGCCAGGAGAAGCCGAGCGCCATGTAGATCAGCGGCTGTGCCAAGAGGATGCAGCACAGACCGACGCCGAGATAGAAGCCCGACATCCTGCCGCGTCCCTCGGCGATCGCCGCAGCCTTCTCGGGCTTGACCTGCAAGCGTAAGGCACGGAAGGCGAGGCTCGGCGCCAGAAAGAACAAAAGCCCGAGCAGCACGGTGACGACGGCGCTCGACCACGCCAGCCATTCGCCCTGGCTCGTCGGCCACGGAAGCGCAAAATCCATCTTGTCCCCTCGAAATGCCTGTTTTGAAATTCCGGGCATTCTAGCGAAGGAAAGAACCCGCGCCAGATGGCATCAGGCACTTTAGGAAAAGCGCATCAGCTAAGCGCGAATTCGACCGCCGCCTCGGCATGAATGCGTGTCGTGTCGAACACGGGAATGTCGAAATCCTGTTGGCCGATGAGCATGGTGATCTCGGTGCAACCCATGATGACGCTATCGGCCGCCTCTTCGCGGCGTAGGCGTTCGGTCTCGGCGATATAGGCGGCCTTGGACGCTTCTGCCACGATCCCCTGGCACAGCTCGTCGTAGATGACATGGTGAACCATGTCGCGCCCGGCGGCATCGGGTATGACCGGCCGCAGACCGTATTTGTCGGCGAGCCGGCCCTTGTAGAAATCCTGCTCCATGGTGAAGCGCGTCGCCAGCAGCGCCGGGCGCCGCATGCCGGCGCGCTTGACCGCCACCGCGGTGGCATCGGCGATATGGATCAGCGGGATCGACACCGACGCCTGCACCTGGTCGGCCAGTTTATGCATGGTGTTGGTGCACAAAAGCAGACCTTCCGCGCCGCCGGCTTCAAGCTTGCGCGCCGACTCTACGAGAAGCACGCCCGCGCCGTCCCAGTCGCCGTGATGCTGCCGCTCGGCGATCTCAGCGAAGTCGAAGGACCACAGCAGAAGCCTCGCCGAATGCAAGCCGCCCAGCCGCTCGCGTACGATCTCGTTGAGCAGCCGATAGTAGATGGCGGTCGATTCCCAGCTCATGCCGCCCAGAAGGCCAAGGGTTTTCATATGATTTCCATTCCTCGCTGGAGGCAGTCTCTCGCCGAAAGCGCAACCTTACAAAAAGCTCTGTGGGTCGATGTCGACCTGCACCCTGACCGAGCCGCGCTGTTTCGGCCCATTGGCCAGCATCGCGCGAATAAACCCTTGCATGTCGGCGCGCCGTTCGCCCTGGATCAGCAGGCGGAAACGATGACGGCCGCCGAGCAGGGACAGCGGCGCCTCGGCCGGCCCTAGTACGAACAGGTCCGTCGCCTCGGGCGCGGCGCGGCGCAGGCCGCGTGCATGGCCCTCGGCTTCCGCTCGCGTCACCGCGCTGACGATGACGCCTGCCAGCCGGCCGAAGGGCGGCAACGCCGCCCGTTCGCGCTCGGCAATCTCGCGCTCGTAAAAGGCCTCCGAATCGCCGGAGATGATCGCCCGCATCACCGGATGATCCGGCTGGAAAGTCTGCAAAAGGCCAAGGCTCTTCTTGCCGGTGCGGCCGGCACGGCCAGTGACCTGGCTGAGCAGCTGGAAGGTGCGCTCGGCGGCACGCGGATCGCCATTGGCAAGACCGAGATCGGCATCGACGACGCCGACCAGGGTCATGTTGGGAAAGTTGTGGCCCTTGGCGACGAGCTGCGTGCCGATGACGATGTCGGCCTCGCCATCGGCGATCGCCTCCAGCTCCAGCCGCAGCCGCCGCACGCCACCCATCAGGTCCGACGACAAGACGATGGTGCGCGCGTCGGGAAAATGCGCCACGACCTCCTCCGCGATGCGCTCGACACCAGGCCCGCAAGCGACCAGATGATCGAGCGTGCCGCATTCCGGGCAAGCCTCGGGGCGACGCTCATTGTGCCCACAATGATGGCAGACCAGCTGGCCGCGAAAGCGATGTTCGACCAGCCAGGCCGAGCAGACCGGGCAGCCGAAGCGGTGGCCACAAACCCGGCACAGCGTCAACGGCGCATACCCGCGCCGGTTGAGGAACAGCAGCGACTGCTCCTTCCTCTCCAGCGTCTGGCGCATCTGGTCGAGCAGCACCGGCGACAGGAAGCCGCCGCGCGCCGGCGGTGCGCGCCGCATGTCGACCGCCTTCAGATGGGGAAGAGCAGCCTCGGCGAAACGGGCAGAAAGAACGGCTCTGTTGTATTTACCTTGGCTCGCATTGACCCGGCTTTCGACCGATGGCGTCGCCGACGCCAGTACGACCGGAAAGCTCCCGATATGGCCGCGCACCACCGCCATGTCGCGCGCATTGTAGAAGACGCGATCCTCCTGCTTGTAAGCAGGGTCGTGCTCCTCGTCGACGACGATCAGGCCGAGCTCCTTGAACGGCAGGAACAACGCCGAGCGCGCGCCGGCGACGACGCGCACGCCGCCCTCCGCCACTTGCCTCCAGACTTTTTCGCGCATCCGCGGCGGCAGGTCGGAATGCCATTCGCCCGGCTTGGCGCCGAAGCGCTGCTGGAAGCGCTCGAGAAAGGCATGCGTCAGCGCGATTTCCGGCAGCAGGATCAGCACCTGCTTGCCCTGGTCGAGCGCGGCCGCCACCGCCTCGAAATAAACCTCCGTCTTGCCCGAACCGGTGACCCCGTCGAGCAGCGCGACGTTGAACACACCGGCTGCGACATTGGCGCGCAGCATCAGCGCCGCGTCGCTCTGGTCCGGCATCAGTTCCGGTATGGCGTAGCTGGAATCGGGTGCGGCCACCACCGGGCGCGGCGGGATCATCACCGTCTCGAACACGCCTTGCGCCCTCAGGCCGTCGATCACCGTCGACGACACGCCGGCGGCATGGGCGAGGCCGGACCGTGTCCAGGCAAGCCCGCCTTCGGCCGTCTCCAGCACGCGCTGCCTGGCGCCCGTCATCCGGTCGGGTGCGAGAAGCGTGCGCTGCAACCCCTCGATCCACGGTTCGGGGTCGAATGCCTCCGGCGCCCTGAGCAGCATGCGCGCCACCATGCCTGGCGGCGACAGCGTGTATTGCGCCACCCAGTCGACGAAGCGGCGCATGGCGCGGTCTATCGGCGGACAGTCGAAGACCTGTTCGATGGGGCGCAGCTTCTTCGCGTCGACCTTCTCGACCGCCCCATCCCAGACGATGCCGGCGACCTGGCGCGGGCCGAGCGGCACGCGCACGATCGAGCCTGGCACCACGCGCATGCCGGCCGGCACGGCATAGGTGTAGGGGCGTTCGGCGGGCATCGGCACCAGCACCGGTGCGGCTGCGACAAAGGGCGAATCTTCGATCATGAGGCGTGACCTTGCCCTGACTTTGGTCTAGATCAAAGGCCGACCCCGAATGTGCATGGCATGCACATAAGAATCTTCAGGAGACCCGCCATGAAATTTTTTGTCGACACCGCCGACATCAAGGATATCCGTGAGCTGAACGATCTTGGACTGCTCGACGGCGTTACCACCAATCCGTCGCTGATCCTCAAATCGGGCGGCAAGATCGCCGAGGTCACCAAAGAGATCTGCGACATCGTCAAGGGCCCGGTTTCGGCTGAAGTCACCGCCACCGAATATTCCGAGATGATGCAGCAGGCCAAGGTTCTGGCCAAGATCGCCGACAATGTCTGCATCAAGGTGCCGCTGACGCTGGACGGCCTCAAGGCCTGCAAGACGATCCGCACCGAGATGAACCGCCTGGTCAACGTCACGCTGTGCTTTTCGGCCAACCAGGCGCTGCTTGCGGCCAAGGCCGGCGCGTCGTTCATCTCACCCTTCGTCGGCCGCATCGACGACATCGGCATCGACGGCATGGAACTGATCCAGGAGATCCGGCAGATCTACGACAATTACGATTTCCAGACCGAGATCCTCGTCGCTTCGGTGCGCACCGTGAACCACGTCAAGCAGGCGGCCCTGATCGGCGCCGATGTTGTTACCGCGCCGCCGGCGACCCTGAAGGCACTGGTCAAGCACCCGCTGACCGACAAGGGCCTGGAACAGTTCCTCGCCGACTGGGCCAAGACCGGCCAGAAGATCGGCTGAGCCGCACCATTTTCAACTAACAAAAAAGGCCGGGTAACCGGCCTTTTTTAATGCACGTCAGACGAAGCCACGCCACCAAAAGAGCTCGCCGATCAATCCGCATTGTCGTCGTCAGGCGCACTCGCCTGCTGGCGCCGGCCCATGATGATTTCGCGTTTGCCGACATGGTTAGGTGTGCCGACCAATCCTTCCTTTTCCATGCGCTCGACGAGGGATGCGGCGCGGTTGTAGCCGATGCCAAGGCGGCGCTGGATGTAGGACGTCGAACACTTCTTGTCGCGCACCACCACCTTGACCGCCTCGTCGTAGATGGCATCGCTGTCTTCGGCTGCAACCGATCCCTTGTCGAAGACCGCGCCCTGGTCGTCTTCGGCCTCTTCCTCATCCTCGTCGGCGATCACGGTTTCCAGATACTCAGGACGACCCTGCGCCTTCAGATGCGCCACCACATGCTCGACTTCGGCGTCGGAAACAAAGGGCCCATGCACGCGCGAAATGCGCCCGCCACCCATCATGTGCAACATGTCGCCCTGGCCAAGCAGTTGTTCGGCGCCCTGCTCGCCCAGGATGGTGCGGCTGTCGATCTTGGATGTGACCTGGAAGGAAATCCGGGTCGGGAAATTGGCCTTGATCGTGCCCGTGATGACATCGACCGAGGGGCGCTGCGTTGCCATGATCAGGTGAATGCCGGCAGCGCGCGCCATCTGCGCCAGACGCTGGATGGCGCCTTCGATCTCCTTGCCGGCGACCATCATCAGGTCGGCCATCTCGTCGACGATGACGACGATGTAGGGCATCGGCGCAAGGTCGATTTCCTGCTGTTCGAAAAGCGGCTCGCCGGTGCCCTTTTCGAAGCCGGTCTGCACCGTCATGACAACCGTCTCGCCCTTGTCGCGGGCAGTAGCGGCGCGCTCGTTGTAGCCGTCGATGTTGCGCACACCGAGCCGCGCCATCTTGCGATACCGGTCCTCCATTTCGCGCACCGCCCATTTGAGCGCGGTGACGGCTTTCTTGGGATCCGTGACGACGGGCGTCAGAAGATGTGGGATGCCGTCATAGACGGAGAGTTCAAGCATCTTGGGATCGACCATGATCAGCCGGCATTCTTCCGGCTTCAGCCGGTAGAGCAACGACAGGATCATGGTGTTGATGGCAACCGACTTGCCGGAGCCGGTGGTGCCGGCCACGAGCAAATGCGGCATCTTCGCCAGCTCGGCGATGACCGGCTCACCCCCGATCGTCTTGCCCAAACAAAGCGCCAGCTTGCAGCTGGTCTTGCGAAAACCCTCCGATTCGATCAGCTCGCGGAAATAGACGGTTTCTCGCGTCTCGTTGGGAAGCTCTATGCCGATGACATTGCGGCCAGGCACGACGGCGACGCGCGCCGAAACAGCAGACATGGAGCGGGCGATATCATCGGCAAGCCCGATGACACGGGAAGATTTGACGCCCGGCGCCGGCTCGAACTCATAGAGCGTGACGACCGGGCCGGGACGAACATGAATGATCTCGCCGCGCACACCGAAATCTTCGAGCACGCTCTCCAACAGATCGGCGTTCTGCTCAAGCCGCTCCTGCGACATGTAGAAGCCTTGTCCCTCCGGGGGCTGCTGCAACAGATCTTCCGGGGGAAGCTCATAAGGATCGCCCGACGTTGATGGCACAATTTTGCCGGTCCGAGGCAGGCGCGAGGAAGGGCGCGCGGCCGTAATCCTGACAGTGGCGTCTACACTTGCGAGGGCCGGCACGGGAACGGCATCGCGCGCCGCAGCGGGGATTGCAGCGGGCTGGGCCTGCAGTGACGCGTTGCTCGCTGGCACTTCGGGCTGAGCGAGAGCCTCGTTCGAGTTAGCCGGCAAAACGTCCGGCAACGGTTTCGAGGCCTGGCTCGGAAGACATTCGATCACACGAAACAGCGAGGTGGCAT
>NZ_RZRQ01000132.1:0-15654 GCF_003997785.1 Mesorhizobium sp. M7D.F.Ca.US.004.01.2.1
GCGTCGTAGCGTGTGCCGAACATGGTGGCGGACGGGCCGTCGAGCCGCTTGACGGTCTCGCTCATCGCCTTGGTGTCCGGCGTCAGATAATCCTGGCGCAGGAATTTTTCGATCGATCCCTTGTCATCGCCCACCGAGCGCTCGAGCACGGCAACTTCGGTCGGAGGTGCCGGAGCGGCTGGCTTCCGCGGCTGGGCGGGTTGTCCGTCAGAGACGAATTCGAAACGCTCGAGCAGCGAGCCCTGCTCCCAGGGGCGCTGGGCCTCGCGGGTTTGCGAAACCACGTCGCGGCGCACCGCGATCATCATGTCGTTGATGCTCTGGCCAGGTTCGGCGATATGGCGCAGCAGGGCGGCGGCAAAAGGCGAGTTGCGCCCGCTTCCGTCCATGGCAACGGCACCAGGTGCTGTCGAGAAGGCGATGAAGGAGCCGCGCGTCGAATCGAACTGCGCCAGCCCGGCCAGCGCCGTCGCCGAGCGCATGGTGGCGGTGCGGCTGAGACTGCGGGCAAACGGATTGTTGCGGCAGGCATCGAGAAACACCAGGCTGACCTTGGTCTGCTGTTCCATGATGTCGAGGACTTCGTCGATCGGCATGGCCTCGAGTTGCAGCTTGACCGGCACGTCCAACCTGGCGTCGACCGGCACGATGTAGTTGCGCCCGTCGACCTGCAAGCCGTGGCCGGCATAATAGAATAGCCCGACGCCGGCGCCTTCGAGCGCGTCGGAGAACTCGCCGATGCTGCGTTCGAGCTCACGTTTGCCGAGATCATTGCCTTCGATGACCTCGAAGCCGATGGAGCGCAGCTTGTCGGCGATGTCGAGCGCGTCGTTCACGGGATTGGCCAGCGTGCCGGCTTCCGCGTAAGTGCCGTTGCCAATGACAAGCGCTACGCGCCGTTGCGGCTGCGCATCCGCGCTCAGCAGCAAAAGTCCCAGAAATGCCCATGCGAGGATCGCAAGCCTGCCCATGGCCAAGATCATAACGCCATCGGCCCGGGCGGCGCCAACAGATTTGAAATGCAAGCTTAATCCCGAGAGGGCTCCCGCCCCCGGCAAGAGCGACGAAAACGCCCTTGCGCCCGCGCGGCGTATCGGGCAAACCGGCCTTCCCTTGCGATTTTTCCCGCCCGAGGCCCCCATGTCCACGACGATTTCGCCGCTTGCGCCGAAGAAATACCCCAAGATGCCAGAAATCGAGGGGGTGCGCATCGCCACCGCCGAGGCGGGTATAAAGTACAAGAACCGCACCGATCTGCTGACTATGGTCTTCGATGAAGGCACCGCGGTCGCCGGTGTGTTCACGAAATCGAAATGTCCCTCGGCGCCGGTCGATTTCTGCCGCCAGAATCTCGGCGCCGGCAAGGCGCGGGTACTGGTCGTCAATTCCGGCAATGCCAACGCGTTCACCGGCAAGAAAGGTCGGGAATCCACGGCCCTGACGGGTGAGGCGGCGGCGAAGGCGGCCGGCTGCAAGGCAAGCGAGGTTTTCCTGGCCTCGACCGGCGTCATCGGCGAGCCGCTCGACACCAGCAAATTCAGCCATCTGCTCGCGGGGCTGGTCAGCAATGGCAAGCCAGGGCTGTGGACCGAAGCTGCAAAGGCGATCATGACCACGGATACCTATCCGAAAGTGGCGACAGCGACCGTCAAGCTCGGCGACACCGATGTCACCATCAACGGCATCTCCAAGGGCGCTGGCATGATCGCGCCC
Organism: Mesorhizobium sp. M7D.F.Ca.US.004.01.2.1; assembly: GCF_003997785.1. Classification (NCBI taxonomy): domain Bacteria; kingdom Pseudomonadati; phylum Pseudomonadota; class Alphaproteobacteria; order Hyphomicrobiales; family Phyllobacteriaceae; genus Mesorhizobium; species Mesorhizobium sp. M7D.F.Ca.US.004.01.2.1. The sequence continues at coordinate 1,714 of NZ_RZRQ01000132.1, forward strand.
GACATGGCGACGATGCTGTCCTTCATCGCCACCGACGCGCCGATCGCCGCCCCTGTTCTGCAGGACCTGTTGTCGCGCGGCACGGCCAAGACCTTCAACGCGGTCACCGTCGACAGCGACACCTCGACCAGCGACACGCTGCTGATCTTCGCCACCGGCAAGGCCGCCAAGCGCGGCGCGCCCGAGATAACCGACCCCAAGGATGCCCGTCTCGGCGCGTTTCGCCGGGCACTCGGAAAGGTGCTGAAATCGCTGGCGCTGCAAGTGGTGCGCGACGGCGAGGGCGCCCGCAAGCAGGTCGAAGTCACCGTCACCGGCGCCAAATCGGCGCGGTCGGCCAAGCGCATCGCGCTGTCGATCGCCAATTCGCCGCTGGTCAAGACGGCGGTCGCCGGCGAGGATGCCAATTGGGGCCGCGTCGTCATGGCCGTCGGCAAGGCCGGCGAACCCGCCGATCGCGACCGGCTGTCGATCTGGTTCGGCGACAACAGGCTGGCGCATGAAGGCGAGCGCGACCCCGGCTACTCCGAGGCAGCGACGTCGGCCTACATGAAGCGCGACGACATCCGCATCCGCGCCGATATCGGCATCGGCCGCGGCAAGGCGACGGTGTGGACCTGCGATCTCACCAAGGAATATGTCGCCATCAATGGCGATTATCGGAGCTGATGGTCTTGGGCTCCAGGCATCCGGCAAGCATGCTCGCGATCGTGCGCCGCTACGAGGCGGCCGGCTTTCGCGCCTGGCCGGCAGCCGCTGTCCACTATGACGGCACCTGGGTGGTGCGGCTGACCGCCGGCCATCCGGCCAAGCGGCTGAACTCGGTCAACCCGCTCGATCCCGGCGACACCCAGCACATTGCCGACCGTATCGGCCGGGCCAGCCGCCGTTTCGACGCCTATGGCCGACCGCTGACGTTTCGCATGTCGCCACTGTCGGGTCCGGATCTCGCCAGCCATCTCGACCGCGAGGGCTGGAGCCGGTTCGACGAGTCGCTGGTCATGCGGCTGCCGCTGGCCGACGCGCAACTCGACGCCGCCATGGACCAGATTCCGCTGAAGGACATCAGCCGCTTCATCGGCGCGTCGCTCAAGGTCAGCGGTTCGGATGTTTCGCTGCGGCCCGGCCTGTCGGAGATCATCGGCGCCATCCAGCCCGAGGCCGGACTGTTCGCGCTCGAAGATGGCGCCGAAGCGTTGGCAACGCTGATCTGCGTGCATGACGGCGATCTTGCCGGCCTGTTCGAGGTCGCCACCGACAAGTCGGCGCGCAACAAGGGCCACGGCCGCAACCTGATCCTGTCGGCGCTGAAATGGGCGCGGCTGCGTGGGGCGCGGGAAGCCTGGCTGCAGGTCGAGGCCGGCAATGTTCCGGCGCTGGCGCTCTACCATTCGCTCGGCTTCGACGAAGTCTATCGCTACCACTACCGCCGGCCGCCGGGTCATGAATGAAGTATTGGCATGAATGAGGTGACGATCGCCGGCAAGCGTCTGCTCCTGGTCGCCGCCTGCGCGCTGGTCGATGCCGACGGCCGGGTGCTTTTGGCGCAGCGGCCAGAGGGCAAGCAACTTGCCGGGCTGTGGGAATTTCCCGGCGGCAAGGTCGAACCCGGCGAGACGCCCGAACAATGCATCATTCGCGAACTGCACGAGGAAATCGGCATCGAAACCGATATCCCGTGCCTGGCGCCGCTCACCTTCGCCAGTCATTCCTACGACGATTTCCACCTGCTGATGCCGCTGTTCATCTGCCGCCGTTTCCGCGGCATCGCCCAACCCAGGGAAGGCCAGGCGCTGAAATGGGTGCGGCCAAAGCAGATGCGCGACTATCCGATGCCGCCGGCCGACGCGCCGCTGATCCCCTTCCTCATCGATCTTCTTTGAGGGCTTCTCGCCCGGCCGCTTCCTGGCCGAGGCGTTGTATCAGCCAGCGTTAATGGAAGATTTATCTCATCATGAAAAATTGAAGCATCGCCGTTCGCGGCCGCGCCGCCAATTCGCTGGGGAGCGATAGCATGAGCCTAGACAGGGATTGGGACTCGATCCGGCCCGAGCGCAGCTTTCGCGCCGCCGACGCAGGCATGGGCATATTGCGGATCACGCTTTTGTTCGGTTCGGCCGCGGTGGCGCTGGCGCTGATCGCAACCCCTTTCCTCGACAGCCAGACACGATCGCTGTCGGCCCGCGATGATCTTGCCGGCGGGCTCGACATGACGGCCACCGGCTCGGTCAGCCATCGCGAAACCTACACGCTGCGCCGCAGCGTGCTGCAGCCGCAGCCCAGTTCGGTCTGCATCATCCGGTCCAATGGCAGAAGCAGCGGCGACTGCTGACATGGTTAAGAGTTTTCGGCAAGGCGGCGGTTTCACCGCCTGTTAAGCCTTTGCCGTTAACCTTTCTTAACGGATCGGCGGTAATCTCCTGGCGAGAGGGGTCGAGGTCATGAAAGCAGTGCTGCTGGGTTTTCTGAAGGACGAGACCGGCGCGACAGCCATCGAGTATGGACTGATCGCGACCTTGGTGGCGCTGGGGATCATCACCGGAGTTGGTCAGTTCGCCGACTCGCTTACCTGGCTGTTCAGCGACAACAACAGCAAGCTTGCGAACGCTTTCGCACCCTCACCCTGATCCAACCTTTCCGCGCTTGCGGGCAGGATCAACGCCCGTCGGGCGCCTCCAGGATTGCCTTCAGCGAGACCTTGGCCGAACCCGGTTTCAGCGGCTTTTGCTGCGATGCGTCAGGCGCCCAACCAGACATCCAGACGATCGAGAAACTTGCCCTCACACGGCCGTCAGGGTCGGAAAACCGCTCGGCGTAGATTTCCGCCGCGCGGGCAAACAGCTTGCGTGAGCCCGGCCGCCGGCTGCGATCGGTGAGCGCACTGGTCTCGCCCACGGCCCGCAGATCCGCCATCAGGTTAAACAGGCTGGCATAGCGCACCGTCACCGTCTCGACGTCGGCGACCGGCAGAGCGAGACCGGCGCGCTGCAGGAGCGCACCGGCGTCGCGCACGTCGGTGAACGGGGTGACACGCGGGCTGGCGCCGCCGTAAAGCTCGGTCTCGGCCGTAAGCAGGCTTTCGCGCAGCTCAAAAAGCGTGCCGGCGCCGGCAAAGGCGCCGAGGAAAAGCCCATCCGGCCGCAACGCGCGGCGGATCTGGATCAGCATGCCGGGAATGTCGTTCATCGCCTGCAGCGACAGAAGCGAGACCACCAGATCGAGGCTCTCCGGCTCGAACGGCACGGTTTCCAGCGGAGCGATCAAGCCGGCGCCGCCGCCGCTCAGGAAAGCCGTATCCGTTTCGACGCGGACAATGTCGGCGACCTTGCCGCTTTCGGCGAGCATTTCGGCTGCCGCCGGGGTCTGGCAAAACAGCACAGCCGCCTTGCCGAACCGGCGCTCGACGGCGCCCAGCCGGTCGGCAAGATCCTCGGCCGTACGGCGCATGAGGAAGTCCGCGCCGTCAACCGGATGGGTGAGCGCGCGCCGCTTGTGCGCCAGCCACAGAGAGGTATCCATTATCGGCTGCAACGGGCGGATCCTTGTTTGTCCACGCCCTGATATAGTTGGTATACTTGGCACGGAGAACCAACCACGTGGCCGATCCGATGTCCAAGATCAAGCCCGGCGAGATCAAGCGCTTCGCCCGATCGGCCCTCGGCTGGCCGGCGCGCATCCTGTTTCCGCCGGTCTGCGCTGGTTGCCGCCGGCATGTCTCGCAGCCCGGCGTGCTGTGCGGCGCCTGCTGGCCGAAGCTCAGGCTGCTGGAACGGCCATGGTGCCCGGTGATGGGCACGCCGTTCACCCACCATATGGGCGAAGGCTTTCTGTCGGCCGAGGCAATTGCCGATCCGCCGCCTTTCGAGCGGGCGCGGGCTGCGGTCGCCTATTCAGGAGTCGCCCGCCAGATGGTGCAAGGGCTGAAATACCAGGACCGCACGGATCTCGCGCCGTGGATGGCGCGCTGGATGGTGCGCGCGGGTGCCGATCTCATCGCCGAAGCGGATGTGGTGGTGCCGGTGCCCCTGCACTGGCGACGTTTCTTCAGGCGACGGTTCAACCAATCGGCGGAACTGGCGAGGGCAGTGTCGGTGCTCAGCGACTTGCCCTTCGCACCCTCGGCGGTGCGGCGTGTGAAACTCACCCGCCAGCAGGTTGGGCTGGAGCGGCAGGAGCGCGAGGAGAATGTGCGGGCCGCCTTTCGAGTGCCCGCCGAGTCGGAAATCGAGATTGCCGGCCGCAGGGTGCTGCTGATCGACGATGTCTACACCACCGGCGCCACCGTGCGTTCCGCCACCAAGGCACTGAAAAGGGGAGGTGCGGCCGCCGTCGACGTGCTGACCTTTGCCCGTGTGTTGCCGGGGGACTTCCGGGCGGACGAGTCCGCGACTATATAAGTCGGCAACGAACAGCGGAAATTCGTCATGGCCGATGTCACCATCTACACCCGCATGATGTGCGGCTACTGCACGGCAGCCAAGCGGCTGCTTGAGCGCAAGGGCGTCGCCTTTACCGAGCACGATGCCTCCTTCTCGCCGGAACTGCGCCAGGAAATGATTTCCCGCGCCCACGGCCGCTCGACTTTTCCGCAGATTTTCATCGGCGATACGCATGTCGGCGGCTGCGACGACCTGCACGAGCTGGAGGCCGAAGGCCGGCTGGACAAACTGCTCGCCAACGGCGCGACGATTTGAGGATATGACAATGGGTGTTTTCAAGGCGGCTGCGATCCAGATGCGTTCGGGCGAGAGCCCCGAGCGCAACGCGGTCGATCTCGAACGGCTGGTGCGCGAAGCCGCAAGCCAGGGCGCGACCTATATCCAGACGCCGGAAATGACCGGCGCACTGATCCGCGACAAGCAAGCGCGCGCCGCCTCCTTCACATCCGAGGACAAGGACATCATCGTCTCGACCGCGCGCAAGCTGGCCAAGGAGCTCGGCGTTTTCCTGCATATCGGCTCGACCGCCATCCTGCGCGCCGACGGCAAGCTCGCCAACCGGGCGCTGCTGTTCGGCCCGGACGGCGCTACGCTCGCCACCTACGACAAGATCCACATGTTCGACGTCGATCTCGATAATGGCGAGTCGTGGCGTGAATCCGCCGCCTATGAACCGGGCGCCGAGGCCGTCGTCACCGAGATCGAGGGTGCAAAGCTTGGCTTCGCCGTTTGCTACGATCTGCGCTTTCCGCAACTGTTCCGCGCCGAGGCACTGGCCGGCGCAGATCTGCTTTCGGTGCCGGCCGCCTTCACCCGCCAGACGGGCGAGGCGCACTGGCACGTGCTGCTCAGGGCGCGCGCCATCGAGAACGGCGCCTATGTCGTCGCCGCCGCGCAAGGCGGCCTGCATGAGGACGGCCGCGAGACCTACGGTCATTCGCTGATCGTCGATCCGTGGGGCCGTATCATCGCGGAAGCCGCGCATGACGAGCCGGCGGTGATCGTCGCCGAGATCGACTCGGCGCAGTCGCTTGCCGCGCGCAAGAAGATTCCAAACCTCAAAAATGCGCGAGATTTTGCCGTCAATGCCGGCTTGGGCGAGGCGCCGCGGCTCAGGGGTGCAGCCTCTTGATCCGTTTTGCCCTGATCTGCGAGCACGAGCACGAATTCGAAGGCTGGTTCCGCAGCAATGACGATTTCGACACTCAGAAGAAGCGTGGCTTTGTCGACTGTCCGACCTGCGGCTCGCACAAGGTGCAGAAAGCGCTGATGGCGCCGGCGGTCTCCACGGCGCGCAAGCAGGAAACGATAGCGCTCGCCATGGGAGAGGCGCAGAAGCAGGCTTTGGCGCAGCTGAAGGCGATGGCCGAGAAGGTGCGCGAGAATGCCGACTATGTCGGCGACAAGTTCGCCGAGGAAGCGCGCAAGATCCATTTCGGCGAAACCGACCCGCGCGGCATCTATGGCGAGGCGACGCTGGAAGAGGCCAAGAGCCTGGCCGAGGACGGCGTCGAGTTCATGCCGATCCCGGTGTTCCCGGACGACCGCAATTGACCGGCTAGCTCACGCTGCCGATCAATTTCTCAAGCAGCCGAGCGAGCGTTTCTCGTTCGGCCTGCGTCAGGCTGGAAAGAACCTCGTGTTCGTTGGCCACATGGGCGCTAACAGCCTCGTCAATTAGCGTCAGGCCCTTTTCAGTCAGCCTCACGACAATGCCGCGACGATCGTTGGGGTGCGGCCCGCGCAGGATCAATCCGGACGTTTCCAGCCGGTCGAGCCTGTTGGTCATGGCGCCTGAGGTCACCATCGTCGCCTCATAGAGCGCGGTCGGCGTCAGCGCGTAGGGTGAACCCGAGCGGCGCAGCGTCGCCAGAACATCGAACTCTCCCGACTGCAATCCATAGCGGGCAAACAACGGCGCCAGGCGCTCGCGGGCGATCAGCGAGGAGGCCTCGTTCAGCCGCCCGAGCACGGCCATCGGCGAGACGTCCAGATCGGGCCGCTCCCGCTTCCATTGCTCGATCGCTCTTGCTGCTCTATCCAACTGTCTCATCATCATATATCTTGACGTTAAGAATCTTTCCATTATCTTACCTCAAGATACAATGCCGGCCAAGGGCCGCGGCGACAGGGTTCAATCATGAAATTTCTCTGGGATTCGGCGCTCGGCCTGCTGGTCGTCACCGGCGGCCTGCTCGGCCTGACACTGCCGTTCGGCAAGCTCGCCACGGCTGCCGGCGTGCCGGCCATGGTCTGGGCCTTCGTCATCTCGCTTGGCGCCGGCGGCGTCTTGCTGTGCGTGCTCTTGGCTCGCGGTCAGCGCGTCCGGCTCACCGCGCACAAATTGCGCTATTTCTTCGTCACCGCGGCGGTGTCCTATGCCGTCCCCAATCTGCTGATGTTCTCGGCCATCCCGCATCTGGGCGCCGGCTACACCGGCATCATGTTCACGCTGTCGCCTGTCATCACGCTGGTGTTCTCGATCCTGTTGCGTGTCCGGCGCCCCAACATGCTAGGCATTGTCGGCATCGCCGTCGGCTTTGTCGGCGCCGTCATGGTGGCGGTGACGCGCGGCGAGGCCGGCCAGCCGGCCGATCTGTTCTGGGTGGTGATGGGGCTGCTCATCCCGGTCAGCCTTGCCGCCGGCAACATTTACCGCACGGTCGACTGGCCGGAAGGCACCGGCCCGATCGAGCTTGCCGTCGGCAGCCATTTGGCGTCGGCGGCGATGCTGCTTGTCGGCATTCTCGCCCTGTTCGGCGTCAAGGCCTTCGCTTCACTCGGCGGCGTGCCGCTGGTCGTCGTCGCGCAGGTTGCGTCGGCATCGGCGATGTTCGCCTTCTTCTTCCGGCTGCAGGCGGTTGGCGGCCCGGTCTATCTCAGCCAGATCGGCTATGTGGCGGCGGCCGTCGGCCTGTTTGCCGGCACGATCTTCCTTGGCGAGCACTATCAGCTGCTGACCTGGGCAGGCGCGGTCATCATCACCGCTGGCGTGTTCATCACCACCATGGCGCAAAGTCAGCCCAGCAGGAAGGCGCAAAGCCAGGCGGCGTGAGCGCGCTTGCGCCTCAGCCGGCGCTGGTTTCGTTCTCTTCGCCACCGGGTTCGCGGTCCGCAACGCCGACTTCCTGTTCACGCCGGCCATCGATCTGTCACGCTCCAGGGACGAGATCGTTTCACGGAAACGCCAAACCGCTCGAGTTTTTTGTTTTGTCGCAATTCCCAAGGGAAAGCGCTATGCGCTTTTCCCGGGAAAACCGTGTCACACTTTTCCTGGAATTGCTTTTGGAGCACGCCATGACCGAAGCAAAGGTTCCAGAGGGAACTCCTGTCGATGGCGCGGACTTTCGGGCCGCGATGCGGCTGATCGTCGGCAATGTCAGCGTCATCACCGCTGGCACCGGAGGATCGCTCAGGCCTGGTGGTCATTTCGGTCGTCTCGCTGTCGGCCGAACCGCCTAAGGTGATTGCCTGTGTCAACCGGTCGTCGTCGACCTGGCCGGTGATCGAACGTTACCGGCATTTCGGCGTCAACTCGCTTGGCCCCCAGCATCAAAGGGTGGCCGAGCGGTTCTCCGGTTTCGGCGGCATCAAGAGCAAGGACCGCTATGAGGGCGCCGAATGGATGACGCTCAAGACCGGAGCTTTGTTGCTTTCGGATGCGGTGGCCGCCCTCGACTGCAGCCTCGACGAGATGATCGATCGCGGCACGCATTCGATCGTCATTGGCTCGGTCGAGGCCGTGCGCACCCACGATGCCGGCCACACCCTGGAGCTAATTCCAAGAGAAGTACGGTTGATCAGACCGAGCCTTTTTCCGCCAGGACCATGTAGTTGACGTCCATGTCCTTCGACCGCGCCCAGCGGTCGGCAAGCGGGTTGTAGGTGACGCCGGTGCGGTCGATGATGGTCAGGCCGGCGCCGCCAAGCGCCTTTTCGAGCTCTTCCGGGCGCACCAGCTTGCCGAACTGGTGGGTGCCACGCGGCAGCCAGCGCAGCACATATTCGGCGCCGATGATGGCCAACCCGAGCGCCTTCAGCGTGCGGTTGATGGTGGCCACGAACATGATGCCGCCAGGCCGGACCATCTCGCCGCATTTGGCGACGAACAGGTCGATGTCGGCGACATGCTCGACCACTTCCATGTTGAGGATGACGTCGAATTTTTCGCCGGCGTCGGCAAGGTCCTCGGCTGTCGTGGCGCGATAATCGACGCTGACATTGCCCTCGGCCGCGTGCAGCTTCGCGACTTCGATGTTTGTTTCGGAAGCATCCGCGCCCACAACTTCGGCGCCAAGCCGCGCCATCGGCTCGCACAAAAGGCCGCCGCCGCAGCCGATGTCGAGGATGCGCAGGCCCTCGAAAGGCCTTGCAGCGCGTGGATCGCGGCCGAAGCGCGCCGCTATCTGGTCGCGGATATAGGACAGCCGGACCGGATTGAATTTGTGCAGGGGACGGAACTTGCCGTTCGGGTTCCACCATTCGGCGGCAAGGGCGGAAAAGCGTTCCACTTCTCCGGCATCGATCGTCGATCGTCGGGGCTCTGGCATCGGTTGGTCTCCTCGAGCGCTAGGAAGTCGGGTGTGGGGCCGCGAATGTCAAGGCAACAATTTTCGATGCTGCCAAGGGGCTGACAGAGTGGCCGACCTACTTCGTGTCCAGCACGGCGCGCAGTTTCGCCGCCAGTTGCTCGATGGTGAAGGGCTTGGCCAGGAAGTGCACGTCATGGTCAAGCACGCCGTTGTGGACCACGGCGTTCCTGGTGAAGCCGGTGGTGAAGATCACCTTCAGCTGCGGCATGCGCGCGATTGCTTCTTCCGCCAGTTTGCGGCCGTTCATCACCGGCATGACGATATCCGTGAACAGAAGCGCGATGCCCGGGGTTTCCGCCAGCTTCTGCAACGCTTCCTGGCCGCTTGCGGCATCGATGACGGCGTAGCCGAGTTCGCGCAAGGCATCGGTGGTGGAGGCACGCACGCGGGCATCGTCCTCGACGACGAGGATCGTTTCGGTGATGGGAGCGGAATTCTCGCCTCGTCCCGTCGGCACGGCTGCTTCTTCGGCGCCAAAAAAGCGCGGCAAGTAGATCTTGATTGTCGTGCCTTCGCCGGGTTCGGAATAGATCTTGACGTGGCCACCCGACTGTTTGACGAAGCCGAACACCTGGCTCAGCCCCAGGCCTGTGCCCTTGTTGACCGGCTTGGTGGTGAAAAAGGGCTCGAAGGCCTTGGCGATGATTTCGGGGGGCATGCCCGAACCGGTGTCGCTGACGGCGATCATCACATACTGGCCGGCCGCGACCTCGGCATGGGTGGCAGCATAGCTGTCGTCGAGATGGCTGTTGGCGGTCTCGATGGTCAGCTTGCCGTCACCGCCCATGGCGTCACGGGCGTTGACGGCCAGGTTGAGAATGGCGTTCTCGATCTGGCTCGGGTCGGCATGGATCTTCCACAAGCCCCCCGCTAACACGGTTTCGATGCGGATGGTTTCACCGAGCGCTCGCCGGATCAGGTCCGACATGCCGGTCAGCAGACGGTTGGCGTCGACGATTTGCGGCGCCAGTGGCTGCTGGCGCGAGAAGGCGAGCAGCCGGGCCGTCAGATTGGCGGCACGGTTCGCCGCGTCGATTGCCGCTTCGATGAATTTTGCGATGTCGTGCTCGCCACGCGCCAGCTTGCGCTGGGCAAGGTTCATGGCACTGATGATCACCGCCAGCATGTTGTTGAAGTCGTGGGCGATGCCGCCGGTGAGTTGACCGACCGCCTCCATTTTCTGCATCTGGCGGATCTGGGATTCGGCCTTTTCCCGCGTCTGGATCTCATTGCCGAGCGCGATGTTCTTGCGCACCAGCTCATCCTGGGCGACAGCCACCTCGTGGAAGCGGCGGCGCGATTCCCTGATCGTGTAGGCGCCAAGCAGGAATATCGCCAGCAGCGCCGCCAGCGAACCGATGCGCAGCCAGGCCTCGACGCGGTCGGTGTTCTCGTCGCGCGCAGCGACGGCGGCGGCGCCGATGCGTCGGATCGTATCCATGCTGGTCCGGATTTCGTCCATGACGGCCTTGCCCTGACCGCTGCGGACCAGATCCAGCGCCTTCGTCGCATTGCCCTGGTCGTACAGGGCAATCGTCTCGGCCAGTTCAGCCTGCTTTTGCGAAAGTGCGTCCTTGATATGGTTGATCTGCTGGACGACCTGGTCGTCCGGGGCAGTCATGCTGTCGATGCGTGCAAGTTGCCCCGGAATGGCGCCGACAGCCCGCCGATAGGGTTCGAGATAGGATTTCTCACCGGTCAGCAGATAGCCGCGCTGACCGCTCTCCGCGTCTTGCGCCAGCGAAAGCAGGCCGGAAAGCAATTCTTGATATTCGATTGCCTCGCGCGCGGCGGCGCGATTGGCTCTCTGGCCCTCGACCAGCATGGCACGGCTGCCGACGATCAGCGCCAACACCGCGAAGCCAATGACAAGCGGGAGTGATTGCCATCGCATGGCGCGTCGAAGACGAGCAATCATCTGTAATACCGGACCAAAAAGGAATTTCCCGCGGGCAGCATTTCGTAGGCGGTGGCGGGGTGGAACGCAATATGCCGTCTTCTTGAAGCCGGCAATCCGCCGCCAGCCTTGCGAAACCTTCATCATTTGGCTAAGGAGGCCGCGCATTCAGCGGCCGGCGTCAGCCGGCCTTCCGCTTTTCGGGATTCCTGCTTTTTGGGCTGGGGTCCGGCTTCAGTCAAAGGCATTTCGCTTCCATGGCGCGCATCGTGATGAAATTCGGCGGGACCTCCGTCGCCGACATCGCCCGCATCCGCAATGTGGCGCGTCACGTCAAACGCGAGGTCGACGCTGGCCATGAGGTGGCCGTGGTGGTTTCGGCGATGGCCGGCAAGACCAATGAACTGGTCGGCTGGACGCGCGAGGCCTCGCCGATGCACGACGCACGCGAATATGACGCGGTCGTCGCTTCCGGCGAACAGGTCACGGCCGGCCTCCTGGCGATCACCTTGCAGAACATGGGCGTGCATGCCCGTTCGTGGCAGGGCTGGCAGATCCCGATCAAGACTGACAATGCGCATGGTGCGGCGCGCATCCTCGACATCGACGGTGCCTTCCTGATCAAGCGCTTCGGCGAGGGCCAAGTGGCGGTGATCGCTGGTTTCCAGGGCATCGGTCCGGACAATCGCATCGCCACGCTCGGCCGCGGCGGCTCCGACACCAGTGCGGTAGCCATCGCCGCGGCGGTCAAGGCCGATCGTTGCGATATCTATACCGACGTCGACGGGGTCTACACCACCGATCCGCGCATCGAGCCCAAGGCGCGGCGGCTGGCCAAGATCTCGTTCGAGGAAATGCTTGAAATGGCCTCGCTCGGTGCCAAGGTTCTGCAGGTGCGTTCGGTCGAGCTTGCCATGGTGCACAGGGTGCGTACCTTCGTGCGGTCGTCCTTCGACGATCCCGATGCGCCCGGAATGGGGGATTTGCTCAATCCGCCCGGAACGCTCATTTGCGACGAGGAAGAGATCGTGGAACAGCAGGTCGTCACCGGAATTGCCTATGCCAAGGACGAAGCGCAGATTTCGCTGCGCCGCGTCGGCGACCGGCCGGGCGTCGCCGCCGGCATCTTCGGGCCGCTGGCCGAGGCCAACATCAATGTCGACATGATCGTCCAGAACATTTCCGAGGACGGCAAGTTCACCGACATGACTTTCACCGTGCCGTCGGGCGATGTCGACAAGGCGCTGGCCGTGCTTGAGCGCCTCAAGGCGTCGATCGGCTACGATGTCGTGCAGTCGGAAGCCGGCATGTCGAAGGTTTCGGTCATCGGCATCGGCATGAGGAGCCATGCCGGCGTCGCCGCCACCGCTTTCAAGGCGCTGGCCGACAAGTCGATCAACATCCGCGCCATCACAACCTCCGAGATCAAGATTTCGATCCTGATCGACGGTCCGTACACCGAACTTGCGGTTCGTACTTTGCATTCCGTCTACGGTCTGGATAAGCAGTAGCGAGAACGATTTGAGTTGTTGCGTGTGCGCCGGTCGCAGTGGAAACTGCGGCGGGCAGAATGCCCATTGGAGAAGAAGCCGCGATGCGTGATCAGGCCAGTGGCCCGCGCGTTTTGCTGAAACGGCTCCGCGAGCTCATGCAGGAGCCGCTGGAGCCGCAGGAGCGGCTTGACCGGATCGTGCGCGATATCGCCTCCAACATGGTCGCCGAAGTCTGCTCGCTCTATGTGCTGCGTGCCGATTCGGTGCTCGAACTCTACGCCACCGAAGGTCTGAACCCGAACGCCGTCCACCTTGCGCAGTTGCGACTGGGGCAAGGCCTGGTCGGCACGATCGCGGCCAGTGCGCGGCCGCTCAACCTTTCCAATGCGCAGGAACATCCGGCCTTTGCCTATCTGCCGGAGACCGGGGAAGAGATCTACAACTCCTTCCTCGGCGTGCCGGTGCTGCGGGCAGGGCGCACGCTGGGCGTTCTGGTGGTGCAGAACAAGACCATGCGCCATTACCGCGACGACGAGGTCGAGGCGCTGGAAACCACCGCAATGGTGATCGCCGAGATGATCGCCACCGGCGATCTGGCGCGGCTGACCAGGCCCGGCCTCGAGCTCGATCTGCGCCGTCCGGTCAGCTTCACCGGCCTTTCCTTCAATGACGGCGTCGGACTTGGCCATGTCGTGCTGCATGAGCCGCGCATCGTCGTCACCAATTTGTTCAACGAAGACAGCGAGGAAGAGGTCCGCCGGCTCGAAACCTCGCTCGGCTCGCTCAGGCTCTCCATCGACGACATGCTCGAACGCCGCGACGTCGCCTTCGAGGGCGAGCATCGCCAGGTGCTGGAAGCCTATCGTATGTTCGCCAACGACCGCGGCTGGGTGCGCCGGCTGGAAGAGGCGATCCGCAACGGCCTGACCGCCGAGGCTGCCGTGGAAAAGGTGCAGAGCGACATGCGCGCCCGCATGCTGCACATGACCGACCCCTATCTGCGCGAGCGGATGAGCGATTTCGACGACCTCGCCAACCGGCTGCTGCGCCAGCTGATGGGGCGCGGGCCGGAAGATGTCGCCGCATCGCTGCCGAAGGACGCCATCATCGTCGCCCGTTCGATGGGCGCCGCCGAACTGCTCGACTATCCCAGGGACAAGATGCGCGGGCTGGTGCTCGAGGATGGTGCTGCGACCAGCCACGTCGTTATCGTCGCGCGGGCCATGGGCATCCCTGTCGCCGGCCAGATGAAGGGCGCGGTTTCCATGGCGGAAAACGGCGACGCCATCATCGTCGACGGTGAAGAGGGCGTGATCCATTTGCGGCCGCAGCCCGATCTCGAAGCCGCCTATGCCGAAAAGGTGCGTTTCCGGGCTCGCCGGCAAGAAGTCTATCGCGAGCTGCGCAAGAAGCCGTCGATGACCAGGGATGGTGTCCAGGTCGACCTGTTGATGAATGCCGGGCTTGCCGTCGACCTGCCGCAGCTTGCCGAAGCGGGTGCGGCCGGCATCGGCCTGTTC
>NZ_RZRQ01000133.1:0-15629 GCF_003997785.1 Mesorhizobium sp. M7D.F.Ca.US.004.01.2.1
GCAGCCGACCAAGGTCGTCTGGTGTCGGCACCGGCCGCTGCGACTGGAAGGGCGGCCAGTCATAGTCGGTGCGGGGTGCCGGAAATTCGCGCGTCAGCGAAAACCAGGGCCAGGCGTTGACGCCGCGCCGAAACTGCGGCCCGGCGGCGCGGGCGGTCGGCGCGATCGGGAGCGAGCCAAGGGCCGCCGCCGTGGACAGCGCCGTCCGCAGCACCCGCCGGCGCGACCAGCCTCTCATACAGTTCCGTGCGATGCGTGATCCATCGCGGTGGTCTTGGCGGCGGTCACGCCGAGCAAGCGGTAGGCTTCATTTTCATAGGCAAGCAGGACATCATCCCAGCGGAAGGCTTCGCGGGCGCGCGCCCTGGCGGCAGCGCCGCAGGTCTTGACCAGGTCATCATCGTCCAGCGCCTGCTGCATCCGCTCGGCGCAACTGTCCTTGTCGGTGAAGTAGACCGCGGCCGCTCCCGCGGTCCACCTGTTGTAGGGATTGTCGTGCGCGATCACCATGTTGCCGGCCGCCAGCGCCTCGACCAGCGACGGGTTGGTGCCGCCGACCGTGTGGCCGTGCAGATAGGCGCGGGCGTGGAAGCGCAGCGCCTTCACCGTTGCCTGGTCGTAGATGGCACCCGGCAGGACCACCGAGCCGTTCGCCGCCTTGCGGATGGCGGCATGGTAGGGGATGTCGTCGGACAGCGTTCCCAGCACCACCAGCTTCATGTCGCGCTTGGCGGAGCAGAAGGCTTCGACGATCGGCAGGATGTTGTTGTCGGGTTCGATGCGCGCGATCGAGACCAGATAGCGCCCGGGCTCGAGGCCGAGCGCCCGCACCGGCGCTTCCGGCGCCGATGTCACCGGATCGGCGCCATAGGCGATGGTGGCGATGGCGCTGCGCGGCCGGCGCGTCGCCAGGTGATCGGCGATGGCGGGATGATCGGCGACCAGCCGATGCGAGGCCCACGCGCCGATCCATTCGTTGAGCCAGAACCAGGTGCGCGCCGCCATGCCCCATTTGGGGCGGCGCCACTCGATGCCGTCCATGTTGGTGAAGATCTTGCGCCGCTTCAGCCTGAGCCAGGTCAGGAAGATCGCGCCATTGTAGCCGAGCACCAGGCAGACGCCCGGCCGGCTGGCGGCGTCGCGGACGCATTGCCAGTCGAATTCCAATGTCGCGCGCGGCCCCTTGGAGGCAACCTGGATGTGAATGAGCTCGATGCCGCGCCAGGTTTCGCTGCGCACCCGCTGGTCGATCCGCTCGACCTCATCCTGGCAATAGACGGCGACCTTCCAGCCTCGCCCGACAAGAAACAGCGCCAGTCTTTCGGCAAAGGTTTCAAAGCCGCCATGGGCCGCGGGTATGCCGCGGGTCCCCAGGATCAGAATGGCGGGCGTCTCTGGCTTCATGGCTGGTGGCACTTTCGGATGCTATATATTAGCTGCTGCTTAATTCTTAGGAAGCAGGTGGCAACTTCCATGCCATCCGCCGATTTTCGGCGTACTGGCGGGTGATCATCGCGTGGGGTTGTAAAAAAACGGTGTTGAACCCGGTGGTTGTTTCATTCTCGGTCAACCCTTCTGTGCGTAGCTGTATCGAAACGAGGCATTGCCAGGGTCGTGCGGCCGATAGCCGGGCATATCGAACTGATAGCCGGGCATATCGAACCAGGCATGATTCTTGCGGCAAGGATTCTGCACACCCTCGTCGAGCGCGATGGTAGCAGCACCTGGCGGGATACAAAGATGCGGATTGCCTGTGTTCATCAGGGCTATGAACTCTATGGTTCCGACCGCAGCTTCGCGGAGAGCGTTGCTGCGTTGCGCGCCGCGTTTCCGTCGGCCGACATCGAGGTGGTCTTGCCGCGCAGCGGGCCGATCGTACAGATCCTGGAAACGCATGCCAGCCGCATCGTCTTTGAACCGCTCTGGGTGCTGAGGCGTCAGGCCATAGCGCGCCTTGCGACGGTCGAGATGGCGCGATTGCCTATTGCCGTGTTCAGGGCGTGGCGGCGCCTCAGGGAATGCGACCTCGTCTATGTCAACACCTCGATCGTGGCCGACTATGCGCTGGCCGCGCGCTTGCTGCCTCACAAGGCCGTCCTGCACATCCACGAAATCCCCGAAGGCGCCATGCGCAGGATACTCGTCGGCCTGATGCACTGGAGCCATGCGGATCTGATCTTCAACTCGCGCGCAACGCGCGCCGCGTTCGGCGATCCCAAGACCGCGCGCACGCATGTCGTCTACAACGGCGTTGCCGGGCCGGCGGCGGTCGAACCGACCACCTATGACGGCAAGCGCCCGTTGCGGGTGCTGCTGCTCGGCCGCATCAACCGGATCAAGGGGCAGGAGATCCTGCTGGAGGCGATCGCCGCGATGCCGGCGGAACTCCAGTCGAGGATCGAGGTGCGGCTGGTCGGCGGCGCCTTCGAAAGCACCGAGCGCGAGCGCGCTTTGGCCGAACTGGTCGAGACGATGGGTCTCACCGGGCGCGTCAGCGTCTTGCCCTTCGTGCCTGACCCTTCGGAGCATTACCGCTGGGCCGATATCGTCACCGTGCCGTCGCGGCGTCCCGAATCGCTCGGGCGCGTCGCCATCGAGGCAATGGCCTATGGCCGGCCGCCGCTGGTGTCGGCGATCGGCGGGCTCGTGGAAGTGGTCAGCGACGGCGAGACCGGCTGGCATGTTCCGCCCGGCGACGCAGCAGCCCTTGCCGCGAAATTGCAGGAGATTATCCTGTGGCCGCAGGCTTGGCGCGGTTTTGTCGCTGCCGGTCGCGCGCGCTACGAGGCAATCTTTTCAGAGCCGGTCGCGGCCGCCGCGATCGCCGCGATCGCCGCCGACAAGCTCAAGACGACCATGGCGCGACCGGGCCGGGCGCGGGCTGCCCGCCAAGCGGAGACACGGCCGTGAAGTTTGCGTTCCCGAGCCATCTGGTTCGACGCCTCGTGCTGATGATCGGCGGCGAGGCGATGCAGAGCGGCTTTCACTTTGCCCTCAACATCATGCTGTTGCACATGCTGTCGGCGCAAGGCTACGGCCTCTTCGCCATTGGCATGGTGATGGGCGGCGTCGGCCTGTCCTACATCAGGTCGCTCACCGCCGTTCCCGCCAGCATCTGGATGAGCAAAAGCACCAACAGCGCAGGCGTCGATGCCTATGACGTGGCGTTTGGAACGGCAGCGCTGATCGTGGCGTTGCTGATGGCCGTCGGTACGGCTGTTCTGATGCATCTGCTTGGCGATCCAAGCGGAATTGCCGCCGGCTGCTTCGTCGGCGCCTGGTCGTTGCGCAGCCATATGCGCACGGCTTTCTTCGCCCGTCGCCAGCAGGTGGTCGTTTCCATCAGCGACGGCGCTTTTACAATCGCCGGCATTGTCCTGACCGGGCTGACGATCTGGAAGGTCCAGGACCCGCTGCAGACCGTGTTCTATGCACTTGCCGCGGCAAATGTGTTCGGCATTTTCGTCCTGGTCCGACTGGCTCGGCGCACACTTCGCATCAGCTTCCGCATGCCGACGCGGCGACGCTATATCGGGCTCTGGCACCAGCTGCGCTGGTCGGCGTTCAGCGCGACCACCACCAACATCCAGGGGCAATGTCTGGCGCTGCTGGTCGCTGGCATTGCCGGGCCTGCCGCCTACGCGCCGCTGGCGGCGGTCCTGGTGCTGTTTGCCCCGCTGCGCATCATCAGTCTTGCTTTCGTCAACATGACGCAGCCGGATCTTGCCAGGCTGATGCGCAACAACGAAACAGGCCGTGTCTGGGCGCAGGCAAAGATCTGGGCGCTCGTCATGGGGCTCGGCGGGCTGGTTTATGGATGCGCCATCATGTTCGTCCTGCCGATGATAAAATCCCAGGCCCTCCAGGACGCCTCGGTCGGATTCATCGGGATTTTCGTGATCGCGAATTTTGTCCCGATCATGCTCTATATCATGCCCCGCATCGTGCTTGAGATACTCGGCGATTTCCGGATCGTCGCGTTCACCACGCTGGGCGGGGCGGTCGTCGGGCTGGTGCTGATCGCGATCCTGCTGGCGATTGCGTCGCCGCCGTGGGCGCTGGTGGGTTCCGCCATGTCCGAGATCTTCGTGCTCGCGGCATCATGGTATTTCGCACATCACCGCATATGGAATCTCGAGCATCCGGATGAGGCGCGCGACAGCCGATTGGGTTCGTGGCGGCGGGCGGTCTCGTTCGCGACGGCAAAACGATAGGAGAAGATGAAGATATGGCAGGCCAGGCAGTGCAAAGTGCTGCGGCGACCGGCTTGCCCGAAGGGCAGGTCCCCAATCCCGCAACCGTCGCCGCGAACCACGCCTATACGGCGCGATTGCACACCAGCCTGGAAGCGGCCAGGCCGCTCTGGCTGCGCTACGAGGCGGACGGTGTGTGCACCGCCCACCAGCACTATGCGTGGGCCGAGGGAATCGTCGCGCGGCTGATGCCGAAAGGTGCGGACGTGCTTATCGTAGAGGTGAACGACGCCGCAACGGGCGCGCCCCGTATGCTGGTGCCGCTGATGCGGCGAGCGGCCTTCCGCCATCGAGTGATCGAATGGCTGAGCTGTGGCGTTTGCGACTATTCGGCACCGCTGCTGGCCGACGCGAGTCCGTGGACGCGGCAATCCGCACAGGCCGCGTGGGCCGCGGTGCGTTCCGTGCTGCCGCCGGCGGACCGCATCAACATCACGGGAATTCCGCAATTGATCAGCGGCGTCGCCAATCCGCTGGCCTTGCTCGCGGCTACGCGCGATTCCCTCCATACCAGCTTCGGCCTCGCTATCGACGGCGACCCGGAAACCGTCCTCAAGCGTCTATGCAGGCCATCCTTCGTCAAGGCATTCAACAAGGACTGGCGCCGGATCGAACGGCTCGGCGGCGTGGAACTGGTCGAGGCCAACACACCGGCCCTGGTGGAGCTCATCTTCGGCAGCCTTGTGCGGATGCGGCTCAGCCGCTTTCGCGAATTGGGCCGTTTCGACCTGCTGACGCAGGGGACGGTTGTCGATTTCTACCGAAACGCCGCTCTCGAGGGGCTCTCGGATGGATCGGTGCGGCTCTTCGGGCTGCGCGTTGGTGAAGCTCTGATCGCAGTCCAATACCTGCTGGTCCATCAAGTTACTGTTCATGCTCTGCTGATATCAATCGACCAGGGCGCGGTGCCCAACGTCTCACCGGGACTTCTGATCATGGGCAAGTTGATGAGCTGGGCGCGCGAGAAGGGTTTCGACTATTTCGACCTGTCGGTAGGCAACCAGAGCTACAAGGAACATATGGGCGCCACGGGTTCGGCCCTGCGCGAGCTTTGCCACGGGATCACGGTGCGGGGCAATGCCGTGAGCACCGCGCTCGAGGTCCGCAACCGGACCGAGGTGTTCGTGCGCTCCAAACCTCGGCTGCTCAAGACGATCCAGGGACTGATGCGGGGTTTGCGGCGCTTGCGTGGAGGGCCGGAATGACAGGACAAGCACGTGGCAAGCCGGGCAATGCAAGTGGTTGCGATGACGGACGATGGGCCGGTTTTTCCGATTGCCGCCAGCGCCGGCGCCGGCGCGTGCTATACGGCGCGGCTGCACACCAGCTTTGAGACCGTCAAGCCGCTCTGGCTGCAACACCAGGCGGATGGCGTCTGCACCGCCCATCAGCACTACGCGTGGGTCGAGGGAATCGCCGCACGGCTGATGCCCAAAGACGCGGACCTGCTCTTCGTCGAGGTGAGTGACGCAGCGACGGGCGCGCCGGCCATGCTGCTGCCGCTGATGCGGCGCCGGGCCCGCGGCCACCACGTGATCGAATGGCTAAGCTGCCGCGTGTGCGACTATTCGGTGCCGCTGCTGGCGGATGCGAGAGCGTGGACCAGGCAGAGTGCCGACGCCGTCTGGGCGGCGGTCCGTGCCGTGCTACCGCCGGCCGATCGCATCCATATCGCGGGAATCCCGCAGCAGGTCCACGGCGTGGCCAATCCGCTGGCGCTGCTTTCGGTGGCGCGCGGTTCCATCCAGATCACCTCCGGCCTTGTCCTGCATGGCGAACCGGAGACGCTCATCAAGCGCATCTGCAAGCCGTCCTTCGCCAAGACCTTCCACAAGCAGTGCCGCGCCTTCGAACGGCGTGTCGGCCTCGCTCTGGTCGAGGCCGACACGCCTGATCTGACCGAGGAGCTTTTCGACACGCTGCTGGAACTGCGGCTGAAGCGCTTTCGCGAGCTTGGGCGTTTCGACCTCCTGACGCAGGCCCCGGTCGTCGACTTCTACCGCCACGCGGCGCTGCAAGGCCTGTCCGACGGATCGGTGCGGCTGTTCGGGCTGCGCGTCGGTGAAGCCTGGCTCGCCTCCATCTACGTGCTGGCCAGAAAAGGCACGCTTCACGCTCTTCTGCTCGGCATCGACCAGAACGCGGTCGCCAATGTCTCACCCGGCCTGACGATGATGGGCAAGCTGATGATGTGGGCGCGCGGACAGGGGTTCGACTATTTCGACCTGTCGGTCGGCAGCCAGGGCTACAAGGAACATATCGGTGCCGCGAGCTCGGTTCTGGCCGAGATTTGCGAACCGATGACGCTGCGGGGCAGGGCTGCGAACGCAGCCATTTTGCTAAGCAGCCGGACCGAGCTTTACGTGCGCTCCAATCCGCGGCTGCTCAAGGCCGTCCGGAGCCTGATGAGCCGCTTGCGGCGATTGAAGGACTGAAGCTGGCCGCATTCGAACTCGCGGAGCCCGCCAAGGCGGCCGCGCCTGACCGCCCCGGCAAGGACGTTCTCGCTGAGGACATTTCAGGGGTGGCTTGACAAAGCACTGGTGCATGCCCCACTTGCCGCGGCCATTTGGGGCTTTGGGGATTTCGATGAAAAAGACTTACGAAAAGCCGACGCTCAACAAGCGTCAGCAGCTCTCGCGCGTCACAGCGGTGTTCGCCGGGTCGGCACCACAACCAACCTGACAGGCTAACAGCCGTTCGGCGATCGCGACCATCAAACCCGCCGCCGCAAGGCGGCGGTTTTTTTGTCCTCTGATCCCGGTACAAAGCGTATGATCTCGAACAATTTCGGGAACACCGCATATCGATCCGTTCCAGCATCCACCGGCGCGTTGCTCAATCGCCTGAGATCGTGGACGGCGACAAGAACAAGCTCCTGCTGGGGGCGTTCATGCGCCTGTAGCCTTGCCCAGCAAACCAACGCTTCACATCGCCTCCGACTCGAAAAGCAGCATCATGGCATCGTCGTCTTCAGGCGCGTATTTGCGCCGGTCGACGGCGCAGGCCTTGCCGATCTCGCTGGCAAATGCCGCACGAATGGCGTCCAGGCTGTCGAAATAGAGGGTCGCGACGAGGTAGGGCATCTCGCCCGGCGACAGGTTCACGATCGGCCGCTTGCTGACATCATAGCGCCGCAGGCCGGGAAGCTGTTTTGCGAGCGGCAGATGGATGTCGAAATAGTGCCGGTCGAAGGCGGCCGGATCGGCCGGTGTTTTGTAGATGACAAGCATTTTGGCCATGGGGTGCTCCCTTTGTCTCGCATGATCGGCGCTGCGATGTTCGTTGGCGCCACACCAGTGTCGTTCGCGAAGAGCGGATTTCGACAAAGGGGGCGGATTTTTCGCAAGACCGACAGCATGACGCCGTCCCCTGGTGATATTTCGCGCACCGCCTTGCCTGCCGATAAGCAGCTGATGTGCGGTCGCGTGGGCGATTTATGAAAAGCCGACGCTGAGCAAGCGTCAGCAACTCTCCCGCGTCACGGCGATATCGATCCCGTCAGCAACCTGACAGGCAAATCGCCGTTCGAGGATCGCGATCATCAAACCCGCCGCCGCAAGGCGGCGTTTTGCATGGCCCAGGTGCAGCAGACGGCACCGCGCCACCGCGCACAATATCAGCCGTTTGCACCGAAATTGACAGGAGATCGCGTCTCCGTCATCCTTGAGCCCAGTCGCCAGGCTGCGGACAGCGGCCGCGTTGCGTGTCAGGGCGACCGAGGGCAGTGTCATGGTCAGTCCCGTCATCGGCCAGAATTCCAAGCGCGCCGCGGTGCGCAAGGCGCTCGACCGCCACAAGGTCTACATCACCGCGCAGAGCTTTTCGGCCGGCACCTACCAGGCCCGCGTCCTGGTCGACGGCGAGGCTTACTGGGTCGACGAATTCCGGTTGAGCCAGCTGCAGCAGGGACTGTCGCCGGCGGAGCTCGAGTTGACGCCGGCCACTGACGATTGAGCGTGACTGGCGTGTTCCTGGCCGCCGTGCTTCGCTCCTGGTCATGACAACTCCACCAAAACTCAAAGCCTATCGCGCCAAGCGCGAATTCTCGAAGACGCCGGAACCGGCCGGTGGGCTCATTGCCGGCGACGGCAACCGCTTCGTCGTCCACAAGCACCACGCCACCGCAGACCACTATGATCTGCGCCTGCAGGTCGGCGATGTCTTGAAGAGCTGGGCGGTGCCGCGCGGGCCTTCGCTCAATCCGGCCGACAAAAGGCTGGCGGTCCAGACCGAGGACCATCCGCTCGAATATATCGACTTCGAGGGCGTCATTCCCGAGGGCGAGTATGGCGGCGGGCCGATGATCGTCTGGGATACCGGCACCTGGGCGCCGATGGACGACGTCGAAAAAAGTTTCAAGACCGGCGCCTTCAAGTTCCGGCTGGCCGGCGACAAGCTCAATGGCGGCTGGATGCTGACCAGGCTGAAGCCCAAGCCCGGCGAAGACGAGAACAAGAAAAACTGGCTGCTGTTCAAGGAGCGCGACCTTGCCGCCGACACCGCGCTCGACATCCTCGAAGCGCGGCCGGAAAGCGTCAAATCCGGATTGCGCATCGAGGAGCTGGTGGCGCCGGCGAAACCGGCCGCCAAACCCGCACCCAGGCAGGGTTCGCTGAAGCCGGGCACGCTGCCGGGCGCATTCAAGGCGCCGGCACTCAGCCGCATCGAGCCGCAGCTGGCGACGCAGGTGCCGAAACCGCCCGATGGCGAGGATACCAAGGGCGGTACAGGCGAGGTCTGGCTGCATGAGATCAAATTCGACGGCTACCGCACCATGGCACATCTCACCGAGGGCGTGGTCAAGCTGATCACCCGTGGCGGCATCGACTGGACGAAGCGCTATGGCGACCTGCCGCATGCCTTCGCCAAGCTGCCGTGCCGCGATGCCATCATCGATGGCGAGATCGTCGTGCTCGACGCCAAGGGCATCAGCCGCTTCGCGCTGCTGCAGGATGCGCTGGCCGAGGGCGCCGGCAGCAGGCTGCACTTCTACGCCTTCGACCTTCTTTATCTCGACGGCTGGGACCTGACCAAGGCGCCGCTCATCCGGCGCAAGGCGCTGCTGGCGCAGATGCTGTCCGGCCTCGGCGCCAATTCTGCCATCCAGTTCTCCGATCATGTCGAGGGCTCGGGGCAGGGGCTCTACGACCAGGCGTCGGAACTCGGGCTGGAGGGCGTCGTCTCCAAGCGCGCCACCGCGACCTACCAGAGCGGCCGCACCAAGAGCTGGACCAAGACCAAGGCGCTGCAAAGCGGCGTTTTCGTCATTGCCGGCTACACCACCTCGGACGCGGCGGAGGGGCTGGCAGCCCTCGGGCTTGCCGAATTCGAGGACGGCGAATTGCATTATCGCGGCAAGGTCGGCACCGGCTTCGACAGCGAAACCGCTGCCGAGCTGCTTGCCCGGCTGGAGCCGCTCACATCAGGCGCGTCCGCACCGGAAGGCGCGCCGCGCGAAATCATGCGCGAGATGAACTGGGTCAAGCCGCTGCTCTCGGCCCGCATCCACTACGCCAACCGCACATCGGACAATGCTCTGCGCCACGCGGTGTTTCGCGGCTTGCGCGATGTCGGCCTGTCGACGCCGGTGTCCTCGACACGCAAGCGGCTCATCTCAGAGGCTGATCTGGCCACCATCTGGGTGACCAATCCGACGCGGCGGCTGTTCGGCAAGACCGGCCCGACAAAGCTCGACATCGCCGTCTACTACGCGTTGGTCGGCGACTTCATGCTGCCGCATATCCTCGGCCGGCCGGTGTCGCTGGTGCGCTGCCCGACCGGCCTGCCGAAGGACTGTTTCTTCCAGCGCCATGCCTTCACCGGCATGCCGCCCTCGGTGGTGACGTTCGAGGCGACCAATTCCGAGGGCGAGACCAAATCCTACCTCTCGGTCGAGGGAGCAAAAGGGTATCTGGCGCTGGCGCAGTTCGGCGTCGTCGAGTTCCACACCTGGGGCACGCATCGCACCAGCCTCGACAGACCCGACCAGATCGTCTTCGACCTCGACCCGGGCGAGGGGATCACCTGGCGCGAAGTGGTCGAGGCTGCGGTGCACATCAAGGGCGAACTGGAGGGGCTGGGGCTGGTGCCCTTCGCCAAGACCTCCGGCGGCAGCGGCATCCACATCACGGTGCCGGTGACGTGCAAGCAGAACTGGAAGAAGCTGCACCAGGCGACCAGCGCCATATCAACGCATCTGACGGCAACCGCGCCCGACACCTTCACCACCACCATGGGCAAGGACAATCGCAAGAAGCGCATCTTCATCGACTATCACCGCAATGCGCGCGCCCACACTTCGGCGGCACCTTACTCGCTGCGCGCCCGCACCAATCTGCCGGCCTCGACGCCGGTGAGCTGGAGCGATCTCGAATCCATCGATGCGCCGCAGGATCTGAACTATTCCTCGCTGCCGGGCTTGCTGGCAACGTCGGGCGATCCATGGGCGGAGATCGAGGACTTTGCGCGGGATTTGCCGGTGTTCGAGGGGGCGAGGTAGATCATTCGTGATGGCGCGACCCTCTCACATTCGTCATCTTAGGGTCTGCGCCGCGTCGCTTCGCTCCTTGCTCCGGCCTAGGATGACGAAGGGAAGGACGGCCACTTCCTCAACCTCCATCGACGCTTCATACAATTTGAATTATCCTCCCGTCCGCGACCCCTTCGGCGAGCTAAAAGATTTCGTCAGGGATTTTCCTGTATTGTGCGGGGTCGGTGTAGGATTTGCGCAAGCTCGTTCGTCCTTCGGACGAAAAGCGCTGCAGAGAGCATGATCCCGAAAAGTGGGAACCGGTTTTCGGATAAGATCATGCTCAAGCTAAAATGTCAGTGCGTGGCCGCGTAGGAGTGTTTCATGGCGCCCAGGGCAAGTTGGAAAGGTTACCTCAAACTCAGCCTCGTGAGCTGTCCGGTGCGGCTATACCCCGCCACCAGCGCGAGCGAGCGCATCAGCTTCAACCAGCTGCACAAGAAGACCCACAACCGCATCAACATGAAGCCGGTCGACCCGGAACTCGGGCTGGTCGAGCGCACGGATCTGGTCAAGGGCTACGAATACGAGGACAAGCAGTACATCATCATCGATGATGCCGACCTCGACGCGGTGCGCATTGAATCCAACCATACGATGAACATCGAGGCCTTCGTCGACGAGGGCGAGGTCGACGTCATCTACCAGGATGCGCCATACTATCTGGCGCCCGACGGCGCGATGGCCGAAGAAACCTTCGCCGTGCTGCGCGAAGCGATGCGCAAATCCGGCAAGCTGGCGATCGCCCGCCTGGTGCTGTCGAGCCGCGAGCGGGTGGTGACGATCGGCGCCCGCGAGAACGGCATGTTCGTGTGCACATTGAGGAACCCGAACGAAGTGCGCGGCACGGCTGAATATTTCGGCAACATCCCGGCCGGAAAACCCGATGCCGAAATGCTGCAGCTAGCCGAAGCGCTGATCAAGCAGAAGGAAACCACCTTCGATCCGAAGAACTACGAGGACCGCTACGAGGCGGCGCTCATGACGATGATCCGCGAGAAGCTGAAAGGCCACAAGCCGATCATCGCGGCGGCACCCGAGCGTGGCAATGTCATTAATCTGATGGATGCGTTGAAGGCGAGCCTGTCGCAATCGAAACCGCCGGCCAAGTCGAAGAGCAAGGCCGACGAAGTGGCAAAGCCAGCCGCGAAGAAGGTGGCAGCGGGTGGTGCTGCTGAAAATCCGCTGAAGGCCAATCTGCTGAAGGCGGTCGGCAAGAGCAAGAAATGAGGGCACAAGCGGTCCTGGGGGCTGTCTTCGGTACCATCGGCGCGCTGGCGGCGTTTCCGCTCAGGCTGGCGGCACGCGAGGTCGAGCGCCAGCACGGCCAGCTGCGGCGCGGCGTCACCAGGCGCACCACGCATGTCGTGTTCGGCCGGACATTGTTGGCCAAGGCCGGGCTCTCCAGGAACGGTGATGTCGGGATCGAGCGCCGTGTCGCCGCCGAGCGCGGAGCCGCGCACAAGCTCCTCAGCGAGAACGGTTTCCTGCGCCTGCTCGGGTTAATGAAGGCGCCGGAGGCGTCTTCGCTGTCCAGGCAATCGCTGATCGAGCAATCGCGGCTATCGGGCGCCGACCTCGACCTGTTGTCGCTGTTCGATGCCTTCGAGCATGACGCAGAACCCTATTCCTTCCGCGACCTGATCCTGGCGCGCAAATATGCCGGGCTCATCGCCGGCGGTGCGACATGGGGCGCGATCGCGCGCTCCGTCCATCGCTCCGGCCCGGTGGCGTCGCTGACCGCGAAGTCGCTCAATGTCGGCTCGCAGCATGGGCGCGCCGACGCGATCTATCTCGAGGGTGGGCAGAGCGAACTCGACGGCCAGTTGTTGTTCGATTTGGGCACCGCCGGGGCAGAGGGCGACGACACGCTGGAAGAGCTCTTCGCTGAAGCGGAAGCGGCGGAGGAGGGCGGCGACCATGAAGGCGCTGCCGCACTCTACCAACGCTGCCTGGCCATCGACCCGAGCGATGCGATCGCCGCCTTCAACCGCGCCAACTGCCTGCGCGCCGGCGGCCACGCGGCTGATGCCGCGCACGACTATATCAGCGCGATAAAACTGGACCCGGCCTTCGTCGAGGCCTGGTTCAACCTGGCAGGGCTGATGAGCGAGCAAGGCCGCGAGGCTTCGGCGCGGAGGCATTTGCAGAAGGCGATCGCGCTCGACAAGAATTACGCCGATCCGGTGTTCAACCTCGCGAGGCTCGAATTCGATGCCGGCAATCTGCTGGAGGCGCGGCGGCTGTGGGTGCGCTATCTCGAGCTCGACGCGGGGTCCGAATGGGCGAGGGTTGCAGCCAAGGGGGTTCAGTTCGTGGATATGCAACTGGCGCGGACGGCGGGGTGAGGGGGATGCTGGCGTGAAGGAACTCGGCTTTTATTGGAAGGCCGCCCCATGACCACCTTCCTCTTCGACGGCGACGACACCGCGCCCATCACCATCCTGCTCGCGCATGGCGCCGGCGCGTCGATGGATTCCCCCTCGATGACCGCCGCCGCCAAGGCACTGGCCGCGGCTGGCTTCCAGGTCGCCCGCTTCGAATTCCACTATATGGCTGCCCGCCGCTATGGCCACCGCAAGCCGCCGCCGCGGGCCGAGACGGTGAACCCGGAATATGTCAAGGCGATCGCCGATCTCAGGGCCAAGGGCGTGTCTGGTCCGCTCATCATCGGCGGCAAGTCGATGGGCGGGCGCGTCGCCTCGATGGTCGCCGACGAGATGTTTGCCAAGGGCGAGATTTCAGGGCTCATCTGCCTCGGATATCCCTTCCACCCGCCGGCCAAGCCGGAGCAATTGCGGACAAAACATCTGGCCGGGTTGAAGACGCCAACGCTGATCTTCCAAGGCACACGCGACGAGTTCGGCACGCAGGATGAGGTTGCCGGCTATGTGCTGTCCGAGGGCATCGAGATCCACTGGCTGGAGGACGGCGACCATGACCTCAAGCCGCGCAAGAGCATCTCCGGATTTTCGACCGCCGATCATTTGAAGACGCTGGCCGAGGCGGTGAAGGCGTGGTCGGGTCGGATCGTTTCCTGAAGCGATGAAGATCGCCTCCTTCAACATCAACAACATCAACAGCCGGCTGGAAAACCTGCTGGCATGGCTGGTTGTCTCAAAACCCGATGTCGTCTGCCTGCAGGAGCTGAAGGCGCGCGCCATGCAGTTTCCGCGCTCGGCCCTTGCGGCTGCCGGCTATGGCGCGGTGTGGAAGGGTGAGCCGACCTGGAACGGCGTTGCGATCCTGGCGCGGGGGTCGGAACCGGTGCTGACCCGCGATGCCTTGCCCGGCGACGATGCCGACAAGCAGAGCCGCTACATCGAGGCGGCGGTGAATGGCATTGTCATCGCTTGCCTCTATGCGCCGAACGGCAATCCGCAGCCGGGACCAAAATTTCAATACAAGCTGGCGTGGCACGAGCGGCTGGAGGCGCACGCCGAACAGCTGCTCGACACCGGCCTGCCGGTAGTGCTGGCCGGCGACTACAACATCGTGCCCGAGCCACGCGACATCTATGCCACCCGCTCCTATGACGACAACGCGCTGGTGCAGCCGGAAAGCCGGGCTTCCTTCGCCACCTTGCTCGCGCAGGGCTGGACGGATGGCCTGCGCAAGAAGCATCCGCAGGAGACGCTCTACACCTTCTGGGATTATCGCCGTAACCGCTGGCCGCGCGATGCCGGGCTTCGGCTCGACCACATCCTGCTGTCGAAGAAACTGGCGCGGCGCCTGACCGCCGCGGGCATCGACCGCGACGTGCGCGGTGAGGACGGCGCCAGCGACCATGCGCCGGTGTGGGTGGAATTGAAGTAAGGCGACCTTCAAGCCTCTGCGGCCGCGGTCTCCTTTTGCTGCCGCCAGCGTCGTCTGTGCAGCGACGTTAACGCAGGCTAGTCTGTTGCAAAGTGCTCCAACGCAGCCGGTTTGCCCATGATCACCAACAAGACCTGTGGATCGAGGCCCCATGTTTGACCTCGGCCCTGTCGGGATCGTGCTTGCCATCGTGGTGCTTGCGGCTGCTGCTGCCGTGTTCCGGTTGTTGTGGCAGAGGCGCAGCCGCCGCAAGGGGCGGCGGCTGGCCAATCCGGCTGACGATTACTCTGTTCGCAGCGATTGGAGCGGCAGCGGCGGCACTTTGAACTATTCGTCCTTCGTTTATTTCGACGTCGATCGCGACGGCAAATACGGCGTCGGAGACCGGCCGATGGCCGGGATCATGGTGCGGCTGTATGACGAGGCCGGCAAGTTCACCGCTTCAGCGCGCACCAACAATGCCGGCTTTGCCAACTTTCCTATGTCGGTGAAACGCAGAAAGGCCGTGATCCGCGCGCCAGGCAACTGGCGCTTTGCGGTTTCAGTGCCGCCCGGCTGGCAGGCGAAAAGCGAAAACGACATCCAGTCCCGACACCTCCTGTCGATGCCGGGTTCGCCGGCCGGGCTGGTGTCGCACGAGATGCTGCAGCCGGTCGGGCTGGCGCCACCCCGGCGCCTCGGCGGGCGCGTTGGCGGTGACGGATCGGCGATCCTCTCGGTGATGAGAAACGGACACGTGCTGGAGACGCGGCCGCTGGCGCCAGGTGCTGCCTTCAGCGTCGATGTGAGTGATGACGCCGACACGGTCAGCATCAGTGGCGGCGGCCTTGAGCGGCGGCTGGCGCTGTCGCCCTATCCGGCCGATCTCGGCCTGCTGTCGCCGCAGACCGCTTGCATTGCCGCTGACGCCGCCCTGGAAACGATCGATTTCGACGATGTGACGTCTCGCACCTTCAGGAAAATTCCGTCCGGCCATGCCGGGTTGGCGTGGCGCAATCTGAATGCGATGGCGCGCGACTACACCAAGG
>NZ_RZRQ01000134.1:0-15429 GCF_003997785.1 Mesorhizobium sp. M7D.F.Ca.US.004.01.2.1
CGCCAGCGGTTTCGGCCGAGGATGCGGTGAAGATCCCGCCGCCGGCATTTGACGAAAAGGCGGCTGCCGGCAGCGAAAAGGCAATCTTCGCCGGCGGCTGCTTCTGGGGCGTGCAGGGCGTGTTCCAGCACGTCAAGGGCGTCAGCAAGGCCGTCTCCGGCTACACCGGCGGTAGCAAGGATGATGCCGTCTACGAGACGGTCGGCTCAGGCCGCACCGGACATGCCGAATCCGTCGAGATCACCTATGATCCGTCTGAGGTCACCTATGGCCAGCTGCTGCAGGTCTATTTCTCGGTCGCCCACAACCCCACCCAGCTGAATTTCCAGGGTCCCGACTCGGGCACGCAGTACCGCTCGACGATCTTTGCCGAAAACGAGGCGCAAAAGAAGATCGCGCAAAGCTACATCGCCCAGCTCGACCAGGCCAAGGTGTTCCCGGAGCCGATCGTCACCACGCTGGAAACTGGCAAGACCTTCTATCCGGCCGAGAATTATCATCAGGATTTCCTGACGCTGAACCCGACCTATCCCTACATCGTCTACAACGACCTGCCCAAGGTGGCGAACCTGAAGGCACTGTTCCCGGCGCTGTACAGCGAGAAGCCTGTGCTGGTGCTGTCGGCGAGCAACTGAGGTTGGCGGACGCGCGACATCTCCCCCTCGAGGGAGGAGATCAGCTCGCGCCAACCCCCTCAATCATACGTCAAATCCGTCGCCTTCCCGCCAAACACCCGGTAGGCATAGAACGAATAGAAGATGATGACCGGCAGCACGACCACGGTGCCGGCCAGGATGATGGCCAGGCTCTCCGGTGCCGAGGCCGCTTGCCAGATGGTCAGGCGATCCGGCACCACGAACGGGTAGAACGACCAGGCCAGGCCGGCAAAGCCGAGCGCGAAGATGGCGGCCAGCGTCAGGAACGGCGTCAGCGAATGGCGGTCGTCGGGCTTCGGCAGATGGAAGGTCTGCCGCCACAGCCACAGGAACAATATTGCCGACAGAATCGGCAGCGGCGACAAATAGAGCATCGCCGGCCAGACGAACCACTTGTCGAAGATGCGCGGGCTGGCGAAGGGCGTCGCCAGCGACACCGCCGCCATGCCGAGCGCGGTCAGCACCAGCGCCGTGCGCAGCCAGCGCACCGCCTTCTTCTGCAACTCGCCCTCGGTCTTGTAGATCACCCAGGCGGCGCCCATCGCCGCGTAAGCCGCAGCAAGGCAGAACGCCACCAGCACGCCAAACGCCATGCCGCCGAAGCCGACATCGAGGCCCAGCACATAGACGCCCAGCATATAGCCCTGCGCCAGCGAAGCGATGAGCGAACCCAGGAAGAAAATACGGTTCCAGCGGTGCTTGCGCTCGGTCGGCACCTTGGCGCGGAAATCGAAGGCGACGCCGCGCAGGATCAGCCCGACCAGAAGCACGAAGACCGGAATGTAGAGCGCGGTCAGGATGACGCCATGCGCCATCGGGAAAGCGACCAGCAGCAGGCCGACGGCCAGCACCAGCCAGGTTTCATTGGCGTCCCAGAACGGGCCGATGGCCGCGATCATCGTGTCCTGTTCGGCGTCTTCGGCGGCGGCGAACAGGATGCCGATGCCGAGATCGAAACCGTCGAGAATGACGTAGATCAGGATGGCCAGGCCCATCAGGCCGGCGAAGATCAGGGGAAGCGCGGTGGGCCAGTCGAAGCTCATTTTTCTTCTCCTATTCGCCTGCTGCCGGTTGCGACATGGCCGTCTTCATGACGCCCGGCAGCGGCGATGAATCGCCGTCCTTCGCCGCCTTCAGCGCCAGGTGCACCAGCACGCCGAGATAGGCGATCAGCAAAAGCGCGTAGAGAATGAGATAGATGGCCAGCGTCAGCGCGACATGGCTGCCGGCCACCGGGCCGACCGCGTCGGCGGTTTTCAGCACGCCAGTCACCAGCCAGGGCTGGCGGCCGATTTCGGTGGTGTACCAGCCGGCCAGCGTCGCCAGCCAGCCCGACAGCCCCATCGGCACCATCAGCAGAGCGAGCGGCTTCGGCAGGCTGTGGCGGCGCTTGAGGAAGAAGGCGGCCGACCACGAGACGATGAGCATCAATATGCCGGTGCCGACCATGATGCGGAAACCCCAGAACACCGGGAACACAGGCGGATGGTTGCCGGGATAGTCGTTCAGCCCCGGCACGACACCGCTGGTCGAGTGCCGCAGCACCAGGCTGGCCCCGTCGGGAATGGCGATCTCGAACCTGTTTTCCTTGGCCGCCTCGTCGGGCAGGGCGAAAAGAACCAGCGGCACGTTGGGGCCGGTGTTCCAGTTGGCCTCCATGGCGGCGATCTTCTGCGGCTGGTGCTCCAGTGTGTTCAGCCCGTGCTGGTCGCCGGCAAAGATCTGGATCGGGATCAGGATCGCCGCGGTGAAGACGCCGGTGCGCAGCGCCTTCCACATCGATTCCGAGCGGTCGCCCTTGAGATAGCGCAGCGCTGACAGGCCAGCGATCAGGAACGACACCGTCAGGCCG
Source organism: Mesorhizobium sp. M7D.F.Ca.US.004.01.2.1 (assembly GCF_003997785.1). Classification (NCBI taxonomy): domain Bacteria; kingdom Pseudomonadati; phylum Pseudomonadota; class Alphaproteobacteria; order Hyphomicrobiales; family Phyllobacteriaceae; genus Mesorhizobium; species Mesorhizobium sp. M7D.F.Ca.US.004.01.2.1. The sequence continues at coordinate 2,509 of NZ_RZRQ01000134.1, forward strand.
GATGCCAGCAGCATGTGGGTAAGCCGGTAGGGCATCGACGGGTTGAAGACGATCGCCCACCAGTCGACGGCGTGTGCGACGCCATCACGGATCTCGAACCCGGCCGGCGTCTGCATCCAGGAATTGAGCGCGATGATCCAGAAGGCCGAGACGGTGGTTCCGCCCGCGACCAGCACCGTCGCCAGCGTGTGGATGCGGTTGGAGACACGGCGGAAGCCGAACAGCATGATGCCGAGGAAGGCGGCTTCGAGGAAGAAGGCGGTGAGGATCTCGTAGGCCAGCAGCGGCCCGGCAATGTTGCCGACCTTTTCCATGTAGCCGGGCCAGTTGGTGCCGAACTGGAAGCTCATGGTGACGCCGGTAACCACACCCATGGCGAAGGACAGTGCGAACACCTTCACCCAGGTGAAATAGGCACGTATCCAGGCGGAATCGCCTGTCGCGTTGTAGCGCAGCTTGAAGAACAGCAGCACCCAGCCAAGCGCAATGGTGATCGTCGGGAACAATATATGGAACGAAATATTCGCGCCGAATTGCATGCGCGACAGGATGAGCGGGTCCATGGTGGGCTCCGGCTGCTTCGAATGCCTTGAAGAATAGGCCTGTCACGCCGCTCGGTCAAAGCGGCGTCCCGCCGCGAGGCGGAACGCCGCAGCGCCCTGCCAATATGACGCATGTGCAGCATGGCTTAGCCTATGCGCCGGTGTCCGGCAGGTCGCCAGACTCATCCCGGTCGCTGGGGCAGTTGTATCGGCCGCCAGCCACCAGGGTCGGCCGGCAACGATTGTCGAGAACTGTCAGCAGCGGCATTGACTTACGGTTGCATGCACCGACATTCGGCCTATATCAGGGGACCTCTTTCAAGTAGCCGTTTTCAACCATGCCCTCCATCCTGTCTATTTCCGGGGTCTCCAAGACCTACGCCACCGGCTTTACCGCGCTCAAGGAGGTCAATCTCGACATCCAACGTGGCGAGATCTTTGCGCTGCTCGGCCCCAACGGCGCCGGCAAGACGACGCTGATCTCGATCGTCTGCGGCATCGTCAACCGCTCGTCGGGCACCGTCACCGTCGACGGCCACGACATCAACAAGGATTATCGTGCCGCGCGCAGCCTGATCGGCCTGGTGCCGCAGGAACTGACCATCGATGCCTTCGAGAGCGTCTGGGCGACGGTCAACTACAGCCGCGGCCTGTTCGGCAAGCCGGCCAACCCGGCTTTCGTCGAGAAGGTCCTGCGCGACTTGTCGCTATGGGACAAGAAGGACGCCAAGGCGATCACCCTGTCGGGCGGCATGAAGCGCCGGCTGATGATCGCCAAGGCGCTGTCGCATGAGCCGCGCGTCCTGTTCCTCGACGAGCCGACCGCCGGCGTCGATGTCGAGCTGCGCCAGGACATGTGGGCGATGGTGCGCCGGCTGCGCGAGGATGGCGTCACCATCATCCTCACCACGCATTACATCGAGGAAGCCGAGGCGATGGCCGACCGCGTCGGCGTCATCAACCGCGGCGAGATCATCCTGGTCGAGAACAAGGCCGAACTGATGCGCAAGCTTGGCCGCAAGCGGCTGGTGCTGGAATTGCGCAATCCGCTGACGGCCATTCCCGAGGCGTTCTCGCGCTACGCGCTGGAACTGTCGCCGGATGGCGGGCAGCTGACCTACACTTATGACAACCAGGCCGAGCGGCCGGGCGTCGCCTCGCTCATCCGCGATCTCGAGGCCGGCGGCATCCAGTTCCGCGACATCGACACGCAAAACAGCTCGCTCGAGGAGATCTTCGTCAATCTGGTGAGGAGAGAGCCATGAACCTCCGCGCGGTATGGGCGATCTACCGGATGGAAATGGCGCGTGCCTTCCGCACCGTGCTGCAGAGCATCGTCTCGCCGGTCATCTCGACATCGCTGTATTTCGTCGTCTTCGGCTCGGCCATCGGCTCGCGCATCACCGAGATCGACGGCATCAGCTACGGCGCCTTCATTGTGCCCGGCCTGATCATGCTGTCGCTCTTGACGCAGTCGATCTCCAACGCCTCCTTTGCCATCTACTTTCCGAAATTCGTCGGCTCGATCTACGAACTTTTGTCGGCTCCGGTCTCCTATCTGGAGATCGTCATCGCCTATGTCGGCGGTGCGGCGACCAAGTCCATCATCCTCGGCCTGATCATCCTGGCGACAGCCTCGCTGTTCGTGCCGCTGACCATCCTGCACCCGTTCTGGATGCTTACCTTCCTGGTGCTGACGGCGGTGACCTTCAGCCTGTTCGGCTTCATCATCGGCATCTGGGCGAAGAGCTTCGAGCAGCTGCAGCTGGTGCCGCTCTTGATCATCACGCCGCTGACCTTCCTCGGCGGCAGCTTCTATTCTATCAACATGCTGCCTGGGATCTGGCGCACGGTGACGCTGTTCAACCCGGTCGTCTATTTGATCAGCGGCTTCCGCTGGAGCTTTTACGGCAAGTCCGACGTCTCGGTTGGCGTCAGCCTTGGCATGACCGTCGTCTTCCTGCTGGTCTGCATAACCATCGTCGCCTGGATTTTCAGGACCGGTTATCGGCTCAGGAACTGAGCGGTCCAAAGTCGTCATCCTGGGGTCTGCGCCGCGTCGCTTCGCTCCTTGCCACGCCCCAGGATGACGAAGGGAAAAGGCTTCGCCCAAGCCCTGAATATCGATAGACCTAGATTGCCTTGACCAGCCGCAGCAGCCCTAACATCTCCACATACGTCCCCTTGCGGAAGGCGATGTAGACCGGCTCTTCGACACCATGGAAGCGGCGCTTGAACGCCGCCTGGCCCTGCAGGTTGAACCTGCGCCGGTTGACCCATGGCGAGCCGTAGGCGCGCTGGAAGATGTTGCGCCAGAAATCGCTTTCGTCAAAGCCGCTCGGGCCGATGTCGACGAGCGGCGACAGGCCGAGCGTGACCACCGAGATGCCTTGCTCGCGAAAACGGTCGACGGCGAATTTGGTCAGGCCGACCTCGGCATGCGGCGAGGCATCGATGTGCTTGCGCTTGAAGGCGGTGGTGTAGCCGATGACCTTGCCGTCGGCAAACAGCGGATCGAAGTCAAGCAAAGCGACCAGTTCGCCGTCGGGGCCATGCAGCACGAAACGGCGCATGTCGCTACCGAGATGGTCGGCGAACGGGCGGTTGAGAAAGCCCATCTCCCAGCGCTTGACGATGCGGTCGCCGCGCCAGTTTTGGGAAAGCCGGGCGATCTCGTCGAGGTGGATCGTTCGCCTGTCCTCTTCGAACGAAAAGCCCTTCTTCAGCAGCCAGCGCTCGGAGTAGCGCACGGTTTCGTTGCGCTTTCCGGAAAAATCATGCTCGGGCAGGGTGAGGCGGGTGTCGATGCCGAAACGATTGACCTTGTAGCCGAGCCCGGCCAGCACCCGTGCGGTCTCTTCGCCGATCTGCACGAACCACGGGCTGCCGGCGGCCTCGACGAAGCGTCTGATATAGTCGGGTCGATGCGCCGGAGCCGCCACGGGGTCGCCGAGCGCGAAATGATGCTTCATCTTGGTGCCGAAGGCGATGTAGCCGTCGGCGTCGCCGAAATAGGAAAGCTTGTTCTGCACGGCGCTGGAGTAGGCGAGCGAGAAGTCGCCGTGGCGGCGTACAAGCGCCAGCCGTTCGACATGGGTCAGCGCCTCCCGCTCGACCTTGGGCGCGGCGCCCTCAAGGATGCTGTCGACATAGATCCGCAAGGAGGGCATGGTCGAGATTCCGCGTGCCGCCTACAACGCCGCGCGTCCAAGACGCGCAAAGGTGCTGTAACACTTCGATTCTGCGCATGGCCTCGAAAATCGAACCCGATTTCGGGCATGCGCGTGGGGGATAACAGAGACCCGCCAGCCCCCCAGGGCCTCGAATCAATCACATTGCCGCGACCTGATTACCGTTGATATTGCGCATATGCCATATAGGGCACAACCGCGGCCCAGCGTATGCCTCGAAAATCGTATGGCTCGAAATCGGCAGCGGTTTGCGGGTATGGTCCTGCGCGGGATCAAACGGTTACAGCGTCATGCGAGCCTTGCGGCAGGGCGGTCGAATGGGATTCAAGAGTGAATGGCTGATACGACAATCAGGTGGGTGGCGGACCAGACGGTGACGGTCGAGCCGGCAATCGTCGTCGGCGCCGGTGCTGCCGGACTGGCCGTCGCGCACGCCTTGATGAACGCCGGCGTGCCGACCGCGATCCTGGAAAAGGAAAGCCGGCTGGCCGAGCCCTGGCACCGGCGACACCCGCAGTTGCATCTCAACACCCACCGCGATCTTTCTTCGTTGCCTGGCCTCGCCTATCCCCCGGGCACCCCTGCCTTTCCGCAAAGGATGGTCGTCATCCGCCATATGAATGATTTCAGGGAGGAGAACCGGCTGCCGGTGCAGTTTGGCGTCGCTGTCGAAGAAATCGCCTTCAAGGGCGATCATTGGGCGCTGCGGACCAGCGCGGGGCGGCGCCTGGCCCGCAATGTCGTCATCGCCACCGGCCGCGACAGGCAGCCATTCACTCCTGAATGGAAAGGCATGAAGGATTTCGCCGGCCGCATCATCCATTCGGCGGATTTCGGCGACGCGCAGGACTATGCGGGCCAGAAAGTGCTGGTCGTCGGCGCCGGCAATTCGGGCTTCGACGCGCTCAATCATCTGGCCGACATAGACACGGCCGCCATCTGGCTGTCGGCCCGCAACGGCCCCGCCCTCCTGCCCAAGCGGATCGGCAAGATCGCCGTGCATCGGCTTTCGCCGTTCATGGCGCGCTTGCCGTTGCGGGTCGCCGATGCGGCGATCGCGGCAACGCAGCGCCTCGTCTTCGGCGACCTGACCAAATTCGGCGTGCCGCCCGCACCCAGGGGCGGCGTCAGCCGCCTGACCTCGGATTATACCGCGATCGCTGCCGACGACGGCGCCGTCGACGCCATCAAGGCCGGCAAGATCACCGTCGTGCCGGCCATACGGGAATTCACCCGCGACGGCGTGATCCTGGCCAATGGCAGCCTGATCGATCCCGATATCGTCATTGCCGCGACAGGCTACCGCACCGGGCTGGAGCCCATGGTCGGCAAGCTCGGCGTGCTCGACAGCAAGGGCGTTCCGCTCTTCAACGGCGGGCAAGCCGATCCGAAATTGCCCGGCCTGTGGTTCACCGGCATGCGGCCAAGCATTCGCGGCTGCTTCGCCAATGCCGGCATCCTGGCCAAGGCGATCGCCAAACGGATTGCAGCTTCCGCTGGCGCCTCCCACCAATCCGGTGCTTCACGCTGACTTAATCGGAGACGCCGGTACGTCGGCTTGATCAACTGCTTGCTATGTTATATAACATGTTATCATTTATGGCACAGGTCGACTATGGAAGACGTCATACGATCTCTTGGCTACCTCTGCCTGGGCAGCAGGTTGAAGCGCATTGGCGAGCAGTTGCAGGCCGACGCGCAGCGTCTGCTCGACGGCTTGGAGGTTCCACTTCAATCGAGCCAGTACCCGTTGCTTGCCGCACTCGACAAACTGGGACCGTTGGCTGTCGGCGAACTGGCGCAATCGCTGGGGCTGACACAGCCGGGTGTGACAAGAAGCGTGTCGCTTCTGGCCGAGCTGGGGCTGGTCGAAGCCATCCAGTCGGATGGTGACCAGCGGCGGCGGGTGGTCTCGCTGACTAAGAAGGGTCAACGCCTGGTCGATGTCGCGAAGCGGGACGTGTGGCCGCGCATAGAGAGCGCCGTCGCGGATTTGTGCCGAGATCTTTCGGGGCCACTTCTCGATCAACTCGCGGCCATTGAGGACGGTCTGGCTACGGCCCCGCTCGATCGTCGCGTCAAACAAGGCGCCAGGCAATGAAACATATTCTTGACCGTCCTGTCTGGAGCGCGCTGGAGACGAGGCATCAGGCCTTCGCGCAAGGTGGCAAGCTTGCCAGGCGCTATTCACCGTCAATCGCCCTCTTTGCCGCTACCGCTACCGACGATGCCGAAAGCCTGCGGGCGTTCGGCAAGCTTGTGTCCTCGGGCGAGAGCGTGATCATGGCTCAGGCCGATGCCATTGCGCTGCCGGTCGGCTTGTCGGCGATCTCGACGGCCGCTGCCGTCCAGATGGTTGCCGAGGTGCCGTTGCAGACCGTGTCGGACGAGCGCGTGCAACGTCTGACGCAAGAGGATGCGGCCGAGATGCTGGCCTTGGCGTCACTCACCAAACCCGGCCCGTTCACATCCGGGGCGTTGAGCCTCGGCGACTTCTGGGGTGTGAAAATCAACGGCAGGCTGGTGGCGATGGCCGGCGAGCGCATGAAGCAACCCGGCTATAGCGAACTCAGCGGCGTCTGTTCGCACCCGGAATTCCGTGGCGGCGGCCTCGGCCGGCTGCTATCGCTGTTCGTGGCAGACCAGATTTTTGCACGCGGCGAGATACCGTACCTCCACGCCTATGCCGCAAACACTGGTGCCATAAGATTGTACGAATCCATCGGCTTCCGATTGAGAAGCATGATCAATGTGGCCGTGGTTCAGCGGGCCGAATAGGATAAGGCGCCGCCGGGCATCACGCCGACTTCGGCTCGAGCCGACGGAAACCGACGGCCTCCATCAGCATATCCTCTTCGACCATGCCGGCATTGTGCAGGGCGAGCAGGTTAAGCGCGATTTCGCGCGCATCGGCGGAATCGGGATGCGCTTCACGCCGCCGGCAGGCCTCATCGAACACGCGCTGCAGCTTGGCTATATCGGCTGGCTTGAGCAAGCCACGGTCATAGACGGACTTCGACATGGCGATCTCCTGATAAAGACCTAGGGCGCCACGTTTAAATTGCCAATCTTTCCCGAGGCTTGAATGATTTCACGTAAAAAGGGAGGGGCTTCGGGGTCACCGAAATCCCTCCCTTGAGATTGCAAACCAGTGCCGGATATCAGACCGCGATCTTGCCGCCACCCTGTTTGGTGATAGCGACCACCGACGGCCGCACCGGCATGTCGGGCTTGAAGTCGGGCCAGCGTGTCGACAGGTCTTCATAGTAGGACGGGCGGCCGAACGCCTCCCAGTCCTCGCCGCCGTCGCCCGGATGCTGGACGGCGACGAAGGCGGTCTGGTCGTCGGGCGCAAACAGCGGACCGCACATTTCGGCGCCGATCGGCACGCGGAAGAACAGTTTTGAGGTCGCCCGCGCCGACCCTTCGGTGTCCACTGCCCACAGGCCGTCGGTACGGCCGGTGGCCTTCGGGCCCTGGCCATCGGTGGCGACCCACAGGCGGCCGGCCGAATCGACGGCGCAATTGTCGGGCATGCCGAACCAGCCATTGGCCGTCGTTGCCGTCGAGAAGGTGGCGCCGATATCGGCCACCGAAGGATCGCCGCATTTCAACAGCACTTCCCACTTGCCCTTGGCAGCGGTGAAATCGCCGCCGTCCTCCGATATCTCGATGATGTGGCCGAAGGCGTTTTCGGCGCGCGGGTTGGCGGCGTCGACCTGGTCGGCCTTGCGCTTCGAATTGTTGGTCAGCATCACATAGACCTTGCCGTTGACGGCATTGGGCTGGATGTCTTCCGGGCGGTCCATCTTGGTGGCGCCGAGCAGGTCGGCGGAGCGGCGTGTTTCGATCAGCACGTCGGCTTGGCCAGTGAAGCCGTTTTCAGCCGTCAGCGGCCCCTGGCCGAAGACGATCGGCAGCCATTCCACGGAACCGTCTTCGGCGAACTTGGCGACATGCAGCGTGCCGTCGTCGAGCAGGTCCTTGTTGGCGGCATGGTCGTTCGGATTGAACGCCGCCTTGGTGACGAACTTGTAGACATAGTCGAAGCGCTCGTCGTCGCCGAGATAGAAGACGACGCGGCCGTCCTTGGCGACGATCGATTCGGCGCCTTCATGCTTGAAGCGGCCCATGGCGGTGCGCTTCCTCGGCGTCGAGGTCGGATCGTTGACATCGACCTCGACGATCCAGCCGAAGCGGTTGGCTTCGTTCGGCTCCTTGGCCAAGTCGAAGCGGTCATAGTGCGCCGCCCATTCATAGGCGCCTTCGGGAATGCCGAGGCGCTTGTAGTTGGCGGCTTCCTTGTGGTCTGCCGGCAGTTCGCCGGAGAAATAGCCGTGGATGTTTTCCTCGGCCATCACATAGGTGCCCCAGGGCGTGACGCCACCGGCGCAGTTGTTGAACGTGCCGAAAACCTTGGTGCCGGACGGGTCGGCATTGGTCTTGACGCGGTCATGGCCGGCAACCGGACCCGACAGCGCCATTTCGGTGCTGGAGGTGATGCGGCGATTAAGCTTTCCGTCGCGCACCACCTGCCATTTGCCAGCGTCCTTGCGGATCTCGACGATGGTGCCGCCGTGCGCCGCCATCTCGACATCGACCTGCTCCTTCGAGAGGGGTGCGACTTCGGCCGACTTCTTGCCGTCCTTTTCGACGATCTTCACGATGCCCGGGAACATCAGATGCGGGTTGGTGTATTCGTGGTTGACCACCAGCATGCCGTGTTCGGCTGAACCGTCGATCGGGAGATAGCCGACGTAGTCGTTGTTGTAGCCGAACTGTCTGGACTGCGCCTGCGCCGACTGTTTCGTCGGGTCGAAGTCCGGCGAATCGGCAAACAGCGGGTCGCCCCAGCGCAACAGCACATCGGCGTCGTAGCCCGGTGCGACATGATGCTTGTCGTCGATGCCGGCCTCCAACTCGTCGAACGCGAAGGCCGAGCTTTCCGCGGCCCGGGCTTCGTCGGCGCTGATAAGCGCCAGCGGGGAGACGGTGGCGGCGATGGCCGAGACGGCCAGCGAACCCCTGAGGAAGCCGCGGCGCGAGAACCGCGCGGCAATGATCTCGCCCATGGTGCGGTTGTCGGTGGGGTTGGTGGCCGGGCCGTCGTTTTCCTCGAGCAGGCTGGTGCGGAATCGGGCGTCAGGGGAGCGGTGTTCGGTCATTTGGGGGCTTGCCTCTGGCTGCGTGGATGGCTGGAGCGTGTTGCCTGTTTAACCCCTTATAATCGCCGGATCACATTTTCGTGACATCAGAGGCCTTTCAGACGCAACAGGCATTCCGCGCACCGTTGGCCAAGCATTCTCGGAGTTGCCGTGCCAGGGATGGTGGACATGATGTGACGGCGGACCACCGGCGACAGGATCGGAGTGGACGGCAACAAGATCGAGCATCCCGACGGCATCAGAGAGACAGCGCCAGGGAAGCAATCGAGAACGGTCGTTTCGATATAAAGGAGCCCTCGGCCGCGCCATCGTCGAACGTCCGGCGCCGGCGGACGATATTAGTCGTCTTCAGGCTCTGTGAAACAGGTCAACCAGGCAAAAGCCAGCGTTACAAGTCACCTCCGCCGCCCCCGGCGGAGGTGACTTGATGTCCGGCGTCTGCCGTCGTCAGGCATCGGGAAAGCCAGTCTCCCGTTAAGCGATAGCGGTCGCGGCGCCGTTCATACGAAGCTAATATAGCATAGGGATAGGACTTTAGTCCAACCTTGCGCTTGCAAAAGTCCTGGGTGACAACCGCAACGGTCGGAGGTCGCTTCCGGGAACCACGTCTTTCAGCGATGCTGGTTGCTACTGCGACGTTGAGGGTGGGCGCCGGCTCAATCGACGGAGATCAGGATGCACAGATCGGTCACGACCCGTTGTTGCCGGCTGGCGCTCAGATTGGCGGCCGCGCTGGCGTTGACCATCGCTCCCTATCACTTTGCCCTCCACGGCTCCGTTCCCGGAATCGACACCGCCAGCGCACAGGCCGGCAAGGGCGGTAATGGCGGTGGCAACAGCGGGGGTGGAAACGGCAATGGTGGCAGCAGCGGTGGCGGAAACAGTAGCGGCGGCAACAGCGGTAATAGCGGCAACAGCAACGGGAATGGCAACAGCGGCAATTCCGGCAAGTCAGGATCAAACAAGGGCAACAGCGCGAGTCATGTCAATGCCACGACTGGTGACAAGGTCGACGTGACAGGCAACAAGATCACAGTCCGGCATCCCGACGGCTTAACCGAACAGCTTGAGAACGGCCGTTTCAGGATGGAGGATGCGCTCGGGCGCACGATCATCGACCGCCGGGCCACGCCGGCCGATGTCAGCCGCCTGAAGGCCTTGTGAAGCTTGCCAACAGGCAACGGCCGGCTTCACATGTCACCTCCGCCGCCCCCCGGCGGAGGTGACCTCGTTTCTGGGCCGGCACCGCGCGATTTCCGGCACCGCGATGACTGAAGTCCCTGGAGCGGCTCCGGTTTGGTAGAAGCGCTGAACTGTTAGGTATGGCTCCTGTCGCGGTCGCGCGACTCACGCATCATCAAGGCTGCTTCGGTGCGGTTTCGCACATTGAGTTTCGACAGCACGCCGGTCATGTGATGCTTGACGGTCTTCTCCTGAAGCTCCAGCCGCAGGGCGACTTCCTTGTTGCTCAGCCCCTCAGCCACCAGCCGCAGGATTTCCGTCTGCCGCTCGGTGAGTTGCCGCAGCCGGTCCGCTATGGCGTTGGTGGGCTTCTGGGACTGGAGATCCGAAAGCAGTCGGGCCGACAGCGTCGGCGAAAGATAACTCTCGCCAGCCGCCACGTTGCGCAGGATGTCGGCAAGCGCGCGCGATCCGATACCTTTGAGGACGTAGCCGCGCACCCCAGCGTTCAGGGCCATTGTCACATCGGCATTGGCCTCCGAAACGGTCAGCATGACGATCTTCTGGGCGGGATGGCTGGCGAGGATGCCTGCAACCGCGGCCAGACCACCCCCCGGCATGGAGATATCGAGCAGCAATATGTCGGGCCGCACCGTCGAGGCGATGCGTTCGGCATCCTGCGCCGTGGCACCCTCGCCAGCCATCTCGAAACCTCCGATCTCCGACAGGCTGCGCGTCACACCTTCGCGAAAGAGGGGATGATCGTCGACAATGGCGATGCGAATAACATCAGTCATGCTTGCTCCTCAATCGATAGACGGATCACCAATCGCGTGCCTTGCGGCCCGGTCAAGGTTTCGAACTGGCCACCAATGCTTTCGACCCGCTCTCTGAGGCCGGCGAGCCCGAGGCCCTCGACCCGTGCCGGATCGAAGCCTGGCCCGGCGTCCGATACTTCAACACAAAGCCTGCCACCTTTCATCCCGGCACTCACCGCTTGATCCTTGCCTCGCCCGTGGCGGTAGGCATTGTTCAGCCCTTCCTGCACGAAACGATAGATGCTGATCTTCTCGGAGGCGCCGGGCTCTGGCAACTGTCCGGCCAGCGTGAGTGTCACCGACGTTCCCGTCCTCAGCTCGTGTTCGTTGACGGCCAGCCGCAGAATGTCTGGTGCGGCTGCCGTCTCTATCTGCGGCAGGACGAGGCCGGTGCAGATGCCGCGTATTTCGCGCAGCGCATCCTCCAGCGTCTTGCGGATCATCGCGACCTCGGTCGAGCGGCTTTCGCCCGAATGGCCGTCGGCGGAAAATATCGGACTGTCCATGCGCAACGCCGCCAGGGCCACGAGTTGGGCTGGACCGTCATGGAGATCGGCGCCGATACGGCGCAAATATCTTTCGTTGAGCGCGGTGGCGCGGCGGGAGGCCCGCTGCACGCGCATTCTCAGGGCGCTGTTTTGCGTCACCAGACCCTGCAGTTCCGACACCTGGCGGCGCAGCGCCCCGCGCTGATCGTCGATGGTGCGGCTGCCGCGCAGGACGATGCCCGACAAGAGTAGCAATGCCGCCAGGGTCGCGCCGGCCACGATCAGCCAGCTAGACCACAGAGCCGAAGCCAAGGTGGCTTTGAACTCGTCGGCGATCTCGTAGAATTCGGTGACCGCCACCACTTCGCCGGACCAGGGCTCGCGCACCGGATTGTAGATCTCCAGCAAAGGCACGCCGAACGCCTCTTCCTTGCTTTCGGTCTCGTCGAACGTGTCGAGCTGGGCGACGACATTGCCCTGGAAGGCGGAGCGCAGGCCGCTGCTTGGTTCGAAACGGCGGCCTATCAGCGCCGTCTCCTTCGCATAGAGAACCGTGCCGTCGCGGCTCCAGAGCCTGAACGAGACGAGGCGCTTGCCGAGCGCGCCCTGGCCAAGTGTCTCGTCGAGCGCCCGCTTGACCGAGTCGCTGAGCTCCTGGTCCTTGCGCAGGTCTGGCAGCAGCGGCGCAATCACGCTGTCGACATACAGCGCCGTCGTGGCGGCTGAATTGTGGATGACGCCCTCCCGGATCTGCGCCGTCACCCAGGCGCCCACCACCAGCATGACGGCCAGCAGGCCAAAGCCGCCGGCAACGACGAATTGCAGGGCAAGAGAAAGTTCGCTCCAGCGTCGCACCAGGTTTTGCAGAATGCGTATCATGAGCCCCTGACCGCCCTTGAATCGACAGACTGGGCGATATCAGCACATTGACCCTCCCTCTTGCCGTTGCCAAGAGCTACGTTTGATCGACGTCGCTTGACGTCCCGGCACGCTTCGGAAACAAGGTCCTCGACACACGCGGCGGGAGCCGCTTCGAGAGGGGACGGGACGTGAGCTTTTCGGGATTGCTGCAGCTTGGCTTGTCGACTGTCATTTTCCTGCTGGCGGCGACGGCGGCCAAGCAATGGGGCCTGGCGCCGAGCCTGGGCAAGATCCTGCTGACGCTGGCGCTCTATTCGCTGGGCAATCTGATCATGCTGCGGCTGATCCGCGAGTTCGGCATGTCGGTGTCGTTCAGCCTCTCGGCCGTCATCCAGCTGGTCTCGGTGAATGTCGTCGCGCTGATGTTCTTCGGCGAGCGCGTCAACGCGCTGCAGGCGACCGGCATCATGCTGGCGATCGCCGCCGTGGCGCTGATCACGCTTGGGCCCTATCTGCAAGGCCGACTGTAACGGGCGAATTGCCGATGAAGAACGCCGCCAACGCTCTGCTCAACCGGGTCGAATTCCCGGTGCTGCTGGCCGGCCTGGTCATCGCCGCCGGCCTGTGGGGCTTCGAGGAGCTGATAGAGGTGGCGCGCGCCACCTCTATCAGCT
>NZ_RZRQ01000135.1:0-15418 GCF_003997785.1 Mesorhizobium sp. M7D.F.Ca.US.004.01.2.1
ACATCACGGCCCTTCGGCCCTTCGACCGGCCGGTCAACACTGTGTTCCAGGACTACGCGCTGTTTCCGCATATGAATGTCGCCGAAAATGTCGGCTTCGGCCTGTCGCTGCGCAAGCTTTCCGGCAGCGAGCAGGCAAAGCGCACCGGCGAAGCCCTCGACATGGTCGGTCTCGCGGACAAGCTTGGCGCCCGCGTCTCCGAGCTGTCGGGCGGCCAGCGCCAGCGTGTCGCGCTAGCGCGCGCAATCGTCTGCGAGCCACGCGTGCTCCTGCTCGACGAGCCACTGTCGGCGCTCGATGCGCATCTGCGCGAACAGATGCAGGTTGAACTGAAGCGGTTGCAGTCGCGGCTCGGCACCACATTCGTCATGGTCACCCATGACCAGACCGAAGCGCTGTCGATCTCCGACCGTATCGTCGTCATGAACAAGGGACGCATCGAGCAGATCGCGCCGCCGGCGACGCTCTATGACCGGCCCGCCACGAAGTTTGTGGCGAGCTTCATCGGCACCATGAATCTCCTGCAATCACGGTTTATCGGCCGCGACGGCGATCGCCTGCGTTTCACTGCCGGCACCCTGCCGCTGGAGGCCGTCGCTGAAACCGGCCAGTCACCCGGGCAAGGCGAGATGCAGACCATTGGTGTGCGCCCGGAGGATTTGCTGGCGATGACCGAAGCAGCGCCCGGCACCGCGCCGGCGCGCGTCAACAGCATCGTCTTTCACGGACGCACGCTGCGCCTCCATGCCGAGCTCGAGCAAGGCGCAGCTGTTGTCATCGATGCACCGCGCCAGGCCGAGGGTTTTCAATTCAGCGCCGGCGACGTGGCGCATATCAGCCTGCGCCGTGGCGCCAACTGCCCCATCCTGCCAGGTTAGTTCATCGATACCTGAAACGGAGCACACGTCGCACGGCGGCTACAAGCAGTCGGGCAACGGTCGCGAATATGCCGACTGGGCGACCCACGATTTTCTCGAGGTCAAGGGCATCATCGGCTACGGGGCGTAGGCTTCAAGTCCAACTCAGCTTCTTCAACCGTTGAACTCGCGGGCGCTGATGCGGAAAGCACCAACGCTCGCTTCGTTTTTGCTTGATTTGTTCCCTTTTTGTTCTAAAATTTCCAGCTTGGCGGAGGTGGGTGGCGCAAAGGAGGAATGACATGAATGAACTGCCCACATTCAACACAGCTGAAAACGGTCAAACATCTTTCAATTGGCATGAGCGGAACAGGCGTCGTCGCACTGATCGGTTGTTCTTCTGTCACCTGATGGAAGGCACCATCGCCGACCCTGTCGCTCTACAAGCGACCGCTTGGCGCCAGGAACTCGGGCTGAAAGGGAAAATAATTGCCAATCACATCTCGCTTGTTGGACTCGGCGACCATGACGGACTGCCGGACGGCTTGGTCGAACTCGCTCACCACATCGGCTCGATGATTGTCGCAAAACCATTCGACGTTTCTTTTGATCGTTTGTGCGCTTTTGGCGGTGGCGCGCTTGTTTTACGCAGCAGCGACGGCAATCCTTCGCTGCAAGAGTTCTGGCGAAACCTCACGGCAGTGATTTCGGATAGCCCGTTAAAGTTCTTTCTCACAAAGTCCATTGAACCGCATATCACGCTGCTTCGCGACAAAGTGGGAGTGCCCAAAATTCGCGAAAGGGCGATTAACCCCATCAGTTGGACAGTGCGGGGTTTTGCGCTCGTCCATAGCTTCATCCAGGAAGGTCGGTACGATGTGCCTCACCATTGGCCATTGACGGGCCAGGACGATGCCCGGCCCGCGATGTAAACGCCTTAAATCATCGTCACCTGGTCCGCGCGACCATCATCCTGACATGGCTTGTCAGCTAAAGCGCGGACTGACGATGGCCGGCCAGCAAATCGTTCCCTATTTGCAGTGCGTCTGAACAGGAGGAACACAAATGACCATCGCGGAAATTGCCAAGGATTTCACCGAGCTGCTCCAGCAGGGCGATCATGTCGGTGCTGCCGAGAAGTACAATGCCGATGATATCGTCAGCCTCGAAGCCATGGAAGGGCCAATGGCCATCGCCCGTGGCAAGGAGGCGCTCAGGCAGAAGGGCCAATGGTGGCAGGAGAACAACGAAGTGCATGGCGGCTCGGTCGAGGGCCCCTATGTCAACGGCGACCAGTTCGCGGTGCGCTTCAAGTTCGACATAACGCCCAAGGCCACTGGCGAGCGTGTCACCATGGATGAAGTTGGCCTCTACACGGTCAAGAACGGCAAGATCACCGAAGAGCGCTTCTACTATTGAGGCGGAAATACCACCGGCTTTAGGGAGCCCGCTCTGTCTGCTGCTGGATTGAAAACAAGCATGACGGCCAGGACCACGTCCTGGCCGTCATGTGAGAAGATCAGATCGTCTTCACATACTGCGCAAGCTGATCGGCCACCGTGCCCCAACCGTCGAAGAAACCCATCTCTTCGTGGTTGTTGCGGGTCGCCTCGTCGCGGTGGATGGCGGTGGCGCTGTAGCGCGTGCCCCGGCCATCCGGTTGGAGGGAAATGACTGCGGTGATGAACGGCTCTCCAGACGGCCGGTAGCCCGGCAGCAGTGCGTCCGTCCAAACCAGCCGCTCGTTCGGCGCGATTTCGAGATAGCAGCAATGGCGGTCGTTGACCTCGTTGCCGTCAGGCGACTGCATGCGCGTCCGGAACAGCCCGCCCGGCCTGAGGTCGATCTCGCAGTCGGTGATCATCCACGGCTTCGGCGTGAACCACTGTTTGACATGCTCCGGCGTCGTCAAGGCGCGCCACAGCAATTCGCGCGGCGCGTCGATGACGCGCTCCAGCACGAGGTCCAGTCTGGGATCCGGCTTGAAGAGATAGCTCATTCTTCTTTCTCCTTGAGGGTCATTACATAGGCGTCGAACTGGTCGAGGCGGCGCTCCCACAGCGTGCGCTGTTCGGCCAGCCAGTTTTCGGCGAGCTTCAATGGCTCGGCTGCCAGTTGATAGGTCCTGACCCGGCCGGTCTTTTGCGAGCGCACCAGTCCGCAGATCTCAAGCACCTTGAGATGCTCGATGAAGGACGGCAGCGCCATCTCGAAAGGCTCTGCGAGTTCGCTGACCGAGGCTGGACTGCGGTTCAGTCGCTCCACAACGCGTCGCCGCGTCGGGTCGGCAAGAGCGCGAAAGATGCCGTCGATCGTTGGAGGGCCGGGAGTTGCGGTCTGAAGGCTTGTCATGGTCGGTGTCGAGGCGCTGTCAAAAGGGGCTCGATATACTTAGGAAAAATCCTTAGTATTGGCAAGGGCAAAACCAAAGGCACGCCGCAGAGCGCTGGCAAAGCGCGCAGAGCGTCCTTAGTCTGCGATCAGATTCGAAATCCGAAGGGCCACTGTTTTGACGATCACGATGTACGGCATCACCACCTGCGACACGGTCAAAAAGGCGCGCGTCTGGCTGGAGGGCCATGACGTGGCGTACCGGTTTCACGATTTCAGGGCCGAGGGGCTGGACGCCAAGCGTCTGGATGGCTGGGTCGGAAAGGCCGGCTGGGAAAGGCTGCTCAACAAGGCGAGCACGACGTTCCGCGAGTTGCCGGACAAGGACAAGCAGGGCCTCGACGAAAAGAAGGCCAAAGCGCTGATGCTGGCTAAGCCGACCATGATCAAGCGACCGGTGCTGGAGGTCGGGGATCGGGTTCTGGTTGGATTCAAGGCTGAGGTTTATGAAGCGGCAGTGAAGTAGCGTAGCGAGACGGCGACGCTGCCAATCTCCCCCGCAAGGGTGGAGATCAGATGTAGCCACGGCTTTCGCCGATGGCCGGCGTCGCAGACGTAGGCGCCTCAGCCCGTACGCAAATACCCTGCCAGCGCCACCGCATTGTTGTGGGCTTCGTCATGCGCGCCATAGAGCAGCGTCACCTTGCCGTGGCGAAGCAGGCCAAGCAATTCACCCACCGCCTCGCCATTTCCATCCAGCTCAGCGCCATAACGCTCCTGAAACTCCGCCCAGCGCGCCGGCTCGTGGCCGAACCATTTGCGCAACTCGTCGCTCGGCGCGATGTCCTTCAACCACAATGCCAGCGCGGCGTCCTTCTTGCTGACACCGCGCGGCCAGATCCGGTCGACCAGAACCCGCTGCCCGTCATCGGGAGCGGGTGGCTCGTAGATACGCTTGACCGCCAGGTCGAAGGTCATCGGCCCCTCCGCAAGTGGTCAGGCCCACTCGCCCTTGCGCATCACTGGCACCTTGCGGCCGTCCTTGTGAACGCCGTCAATGTCGATCTTGTCCGAACCGATCATCCAGTCGATGTGGATGAAGCTCTTGTTGCCGCCGCGCGCCGCGATCTCGTCCTGGCTGAGCGAGGCGCCGTCGACGAAGCACTTCGAATAGCACTGGCCGAGCGCGATGTGGCAGGCGGCGTTCTCGTCGAACAGCGTGTTGAAGAACAACAGCCCGCTCGCCGAGATCGGCGAGGAATGCGGCACCAGCGCCACCTCGCCGAGGCGGCGCGCGCCCTCGTCGGTGTCGAGCACTTTCTTCAGCACGTCCTCGCCTTTCGATGCCTTGGCCTCGACGATCCTGCCCGCCTCGAAACGCACCGAGATCTCGTCGATCAGCGTGCCCTGGTAGGAGAGCGGCTTGGTCGAGGAAACATGGCCCTCGACGCGCTTTGCATGCGGCGTGGTGAAGACCTCTTCGGTCGGGATGTTGGGATTGCAGGTGATGCCGTTCTTGGCGGTCGAGGCGCCGCCCATCCATTCATGGCCGTCCGCCAGTCCGACGGTCAGGTCGGTGCCCGGTCCGGTGAAGTGCAGCGCGTGGAAATTATGGCCGTTGAGCCATTCGGTGCGGCCGCGAAGCGCTGCATTATGCGCCGTCCAATTGCCGATCGGGTCCTCCACATCGACCCGCGAGGCAGCGAAGATGGCGTCGGCAAGCTTGGCTACAGCTACGTCGTCGCTGTCTTCCGGAAAAACCTGCCTGGCCCAGGCGAGGTCCGGATAGGCGAGGATGTTCCAGTTGATGTCGAAGCCGGTGATCTTTTCCAGCGCCGGCTGGTAGGCCATCGAATTGGCCTTGTTGGCACGTGCCACTTTCGCCGGATCCTGCGCCGACAGCAGCGACGGATCCTCGCCGCGTACGGCCAGCCTTGCCGCATTGTTGGAAAAGGCCTTCGCCATGCCTTCATAAAGCCAGCCGGCGGCGCGGTCGAAGCTCGCATCGGCGCCGAAGCGGTAGCGCGCCAGCGTCATCTCGTCATCGTTGAAGATCGGCGTCACCAGCCCGGCACCGGCCTTGTAGGCGTGCTCGACGATCCGCCTGGTTAGCGGCAGCGCCGCGATGGAGGATGTTAGCACCAGATCCTGTCCTGGCTGCAATTGCAGCCCGACCTTGATGGCAACTTCCGCCAGCCTGTCGAGCTTCACCGGGTCGATCGATGCGGAAACGCCGCGCGTATGTGTGGTCATGATCCTGCCTGCCGTAATGTTTTGATATGGTCTTACATAGACCGCAGTCCGCATCCTTTCCACCGCGATTGCGCTGGGCCAGACCTAGGCCGCGCTTTCAAGCGACCTGAACTGCGCCATTGTCGCCTCGATCTCCTCGCGGACCCAGACCTTGAAATCCCTGACCTTGCGGCTTTCAGACCGGGTGGCGGAGGTCACCAGCCAATAGCCGAGCCCACTCTGAGCGCGGATTCCGAAAGGCGCCACGAGCCGCCCATCGGCCAGCGCATCCGCGGTGAGCAATTGCCAGCCCAGCATCACGCCATGGCCGGCAATCGCCGATTCCAGGCAAAGCATCGGGTCGGTGAAACGCGCCCCCTTCAGGAAGGTGACCGGTGGAACACCAGCCGCCTCGAACCAGCTTTCCCAGTTGATCATCGCCCGCTCGTCGGTGATGGCGCAGGTCTGGGCAAGGTCCTCGATCGACTTCAGTTTTTGGGCGATCGCCGGCGCGCAGACCGGGAAGACTTCCTGCGTCAGGAGTAGTTCCGTGCGCACGCCCGGCCATTTGCCGTCGCCGAGCCGGATGGCGATGTCGATGTCTGAGTGATCGAGATTGGCCAACCGCACCGACGCGTCGATGCGCAGCAGCACGTTGGGATGCCGGTCGAAGTGACGCGACAGTCGCGGCAAAAGCCATTTCGAGGCAAAGGCCGGCGCCACCGAAACCACCAATGTGCACTGCGTCGCCTCATCGGCCAGCGCCACGGCCTGGGCTAGCTCGCGAAATCCGGCACCGAGGCGGGCAGCGAAAACGGCGCCGAATTCGGTCAGCACGAGACCGCTCGCCGTCCGCTCGAACAGCGCCTGGCCGAGCTGCTTTTCGGTGCGGCTTATCTGCTGGCTGACGGCGCTGACGGAAACGGTGAGCTCGCCGGCCGCCGCGGCTAGGGAGCCGAGACGGGCAACGGTTTCGACGGCGCGAAGGCCGTTGAGATGGACGCGATTGAGCATGGCCATTTGAGTTTTTCTAAACCGATCCGGCTGAAATCTCAATTGAAAGACATATCGAAACGGCAGACTTATTGGCGGGAGACAGGCCCACGGAGCCGGAAATGCTGAGGATGTTGTCGTCGCTGAAGGTCTTGTTCGCCGCGAATACGCCGTATGAGCCGTGCCGTGAAGGCGAGACTCAGAGATGGCTGATCGATCCGCTTTCGCACCCAGTGCTGAACACCATGTCGGAGCGCGAACTTGGTGATGTGCCGTTCAGGCTGACGGCGCGGCGGACCGTGCACGAAACGACTTCATTGCGTGCCGCTCCCGGTGGACGCTGCTGAGCGGACGCCAAGGGTTCCGGCTTAAGCAGAAGTCGAGACGATCGCGCCGCCTCGCGGTTGCGCTGGCCCAACAAAAGGCGGATTGTTTCACCGGCTCGCGCACTTATTGTGCGCTGCAATGATATCGCCCACCTCAACAGCGCTGCGCTACGCTTTCGCCGGCATGATTGCCCTGGCCGTCGCCATGGGCATCGGCCGCTTCGTCTATACGCCGATCCTGCCTGGCATGATGGAGGAGATCCACCTGTCGCCGGCCGATGCCGGCTGGATCGCCTCTGCCAACTATCTCGGCTATCTCGTCGGCGCGCTGGCGGCGGCGGGCGGCTGGGCGCATGGGCGCGAGCGCCTGCTGATGCTGTCGGGTCTCGGTGCCAGCACTGTCCTAGCCGCACTGATGGGCCTGACTGACGCGATGGTCGCCTTTCTCATCATCCGCTTTCTTGCCGGTCTGGCCAGTGCCTTTGTCATGGTGTTCATGGCCAGCATCGTTTTCAGCCATATCGCCGCTGTCGGTCGAGGTGACTTGCAGGCCTGGCACTTCGGCGGCGTTGGCCTCGGCATCGCGGTGTCCGCGGCGATGATGGCTGTCCTGGTCACCGAACATGCCGGCTGGGCAGCAGGTTGGCTGTGGTCGGCGGCAATTTCGGCTTGCGGTTTCGTGGTCGTGGCGCTGCTGGTGGACGAGGGTCCGCTCGCCAATGGCGAAACTGGCCCTGAGCCGGCATTGCCGAAAGACCGGTCGCTGCTGAAAATCATCATTGCCTACGGCCTGTTTGGGTTTGGCTATGTGGTGACGGCGACATTCCTGGTCGCCATCGTCCGGCAAGGCGGCGGTAGCCGCGTCTTCGAGGCTGTTGTGTGGATGGTCGCCGGCCTTGCCGGATTTCCCTCGACC
This sequence comes from Mesorhizobium sp. M7D.F.Ca.US.004.01.2.1, assembly GCF_003997785.1. NCBI lineage: Bacteria > Pseudomonadati > Pseudomonadota > Alphaproteobacteria > Hyphomicrobiales > Phyllobacteriaceae > Mesorhizobium > Mesorhizobium sp. M7D.F.Ca.US.004.01.2.1. Next base: position 7,656 of record NZ_RZRQ01000135.1, read on the forward strand.
TGGCTCTGGCAGAAGATCGCCGTACGGATCGGACTCTATGTCGCCTATGCGCTGGCGTGTTTCATCGAAGTTGTCGGCGTCACGGCAAGCGTCGCCATCGGCGGACGCACCGGGCCGCTGCTTGGCGGCCTGCTGCTCGGCGTCACCTTCATTGCCATCACCGCGCTTGGTCTGCAGGCCGCACGGCAGCTGGCGCCAATGGCGCCACGCCGGATCTTTGCCGTGATGACGGCCTCATTCGGACTTGGCCAGATCATCGGTCCGGTTGCCGCTGGGTTTCTGGCGCAGGCGTCAGGTGATTTCTTCCTCGCCTCGATTGTCGCGGCCGGCGCTCTTGTCGTTTCCGGCGCCATCACATGGTCGGCTGCGCAAAAATCGCCATGATTGTGGGCTTGCTGTGCCGGGCATCGGGCACGGGCATTTTCTTTCCCACTAATGTGTGACTTTATGCCCGCCGTAGTCAGCTGATTTGCGCCTAGATCGAGGAATTCGCCACAGTGTTCGTATCCTTTTTCCCGCAGCCGAAGCTCTTCTTCACTTCGGCCGCCGTCTGGAGCCTTGCGGCGATCCTGTTCTGGTTTTTCGGTGGTGAGCAGTTGGGCGCGGTTTTCGGGCTGCCGCCAGCGGCAGCAGGCGCGCCGCCCATCATTGGCATCGCCATCCTCGTATCGAAGCCGTTCCTCTGGTTCTATCTCTACTTCGCGTTCTGCGTGCTCGTCTTCTACGCATTCTGGAGCTGGTATTCGCCGCATCCGTGGCAGCGCTGGTCGATCCTGATGACCGCGGTCATCCTGTTCTTCATCTATTTCAATGTGCAGGTCAGTGTCGCCGTCAACGCCTGGTACGGGCCGTTCTTCGACTATGTGCAGGGACTGATGTCGGGGACTGGAAAGTCGACCAACGGCGAATTTTACATCGGATTGGCCGATTTTTCGTGGCTAGCTCTGGTCGGCATGAATGTGCAGGTGGTCAATGCCTTCATCGTCAGCCACTGGATCTTCCGCTGGCGCACGGCGATGAACAACTACTTCGTCGAGAACTGGGGCAGGCTACGCCATATCGAGGGTGCCTCGCAGCGTATCCAGGAAGACACGATGCGGTTCTCGCAGATCATGGAAGATCTCGGCTCCAGCTTTGTCCAGTCGATCATGACCTTGATCGCATTCCTGCCGGTCATGATCCAGTTGCAGGCTCATATCACCGAGTTGCCGATTATCGGCGCAATCCCGCAGCCATTGGTGGTCGCAGCTCTTGCCTGGTGTCTGTTCGGGACGATCTCGGTCATGATTGCCGGCCTGAAACTTCCAGGGCTGCAATTCCGCAACCAGCGTGTCGAAGCCGCCTATCGCAAGGAACTCGTCTACGGCGAGGATCACGCGGACCGAGCCCAGCCAGCCACCACTGCCGAACTGTTTTCGAATGTTCGTCACAATTATTTCAGGCTTTATTTCCACTACATCTATTTCAACGTCGTCCGCTACACCTACCTGCAGGCCGACAACATTTTCTCGCTGCTGATCCTGGGTCCCTCGCTGGTGGCGCACAAGATAACGTTCGGCGCGCTGAACCAGATTTCGAACGCGTTCGGCAAGGTGACGGGTTCGCTGCAGTTTCTGCTCACCTCCTGGTCGACCATCGTCGAACTGCAATCGGTCCACAAACGCCTGCGCGCCTTCGAGGCGACGCTGCAAGGCGAGCCGTTGCCCGATATCGACCAGCGCTATCTGGCAAGACAGGGCGCCGAGGATCCGGCCTAAAGACCGGGTTTTTGGAAATCGAACCGGGTTGGCGGCTCAGTCGCCGACCGAAGCCTGCTTCTGGGCAGCATCCTGGCGCGATATGTAGTCGCGAAAACTGATGCACTCGACATCCTGCTTGACGCAGACCTCGCCGGCAAAATGCTCCAGCGCGTTCCAGTAGGCGCCGTCATTCATCAGCGCGAAGTGGAAGCCGAGTTCCAGCGGAATGCGCTTGCCCGCATACTGCTTGTCGAAGGCGGCGCGGAAGGCGTCATAGGTCCGTTTGGCGAACTCGTCCGCCTTGCTTGGCCGCTCGAAGCCGCCGGAATGTCTGACATAGAGATTGTAATCCATGGCGATCACCGGCCTTGATTTCGGTCCTTCCGGAATCTGCGGTAGCGAAAAGTGCATGATGCCGTTGCTGGCCGCCGGCCGGGCAGGGCCCTGTGAGACGCCGCTCGCGTCGAACTGATAGCCGGCCGCCGGCAGCGCTTCATAAAGCGCCTTGCCAGTCGACAGATACGGCGCGCGAAAGCCGACAACCGCATGCCGCGCGAAATCGCGCCAGCCCTCGGGTTCGGGCGCAATGCCGTTGATCGCATAGGCGTTCTCGAGAATGTGCTCGAAGGAACTGAACTCTTTCAACCAGTCGGCCTTGCTCCAGTCCTTGCCGTCGAAATGGCCGCAGCCATGGCTGGCGATATCGTGTCCTTCATGCACGGCAAGGCCGATCTGCTCAAGCCGTTCAGTGACTTCCTGCTTCGAGGCGGCAAAGCCGATGTTGGATTTGCCGGCGCTTTTGCCGGGTGCGGTGTATTCCGCGCGTGTTTCCGGCGACAGCAGGAAGACGCAGGAGAGAAAATAGGTGAAATGCGCGCCGGTACGCTGCGCCAGCGCCCGGCTGCGCTTCCACTGCGAAATGTCGCGGGCACTGTCGAACGAGATGATGACGACCTGTTTCGGCTTTGTCGGCGCTGGTGGCGCGGGCGGATCGGCCAAAGCCGCCCCGGCAGTGGCGAGCGCGGCGAGGGAAAACGCAACAACGCGGAACGGACGGTACATCGGCAATCTGATCTGCACTCTAGGGGACGTATCGAAGCCGGCTATCGCCTAAATGTGGCGTGGGTGCGATTGGCCTTTTCGGCTGCTTGCCCGGGGCAAACATCCGTTTGCCCTCGGGAATAGGCGATTTTCCGGTTGAACCCCTTCCATGCCGACAAAATTTCGCTAAAACGCGGGCTGACAAAGGCCCGACCGGGCAGGAATGGTTTTGATTGATGTCCGACGACAGTTTTATCCGTGAAGTCAACGACGAGATTCGTCGCGAACAGGCGCAGGCGCTGTGGGACCGTTTCGGTCCCGCCTTGATAGTCGTTGCGATCCTCGTGGTGCTCGGCACCGCCGCCTTCGTTGGCTATCGCTATTGGGACGAGACGCGCGCCAACCGCTCGGGCGATGCGTTCTCGCAGGCGCTGAAGCTCGCCAATGACGGCAAGAGCGACGAAGCGCTGACCGCACTCGATCAGTTGGAGAAGGATGGCTACGGCGCCTATCCGTTGCTCGCCCGCATGCGCGGCGCGACCGTCAAGGCCAACAAGGGCGACATCGACGCCGCCGTCAAGGATTTCGACGAAGTCGCCGCCGACACGGCTATTCCCCAGGGCATTCGCGACATGGCGCGGTTGCGGGCAGCACTCCTGCTTGTCGACCATGGCTCCTTTGCCGATGTCTCCAGCCGTGTCGAGGCGCTCACATCCGACACCAACACGCTGCGCCATACGGCGCGCGAGGCACTCGGCCTTTCCGCCTGGAAGGAAGGCAAGACCCAGGATGCGCTGAAACTGTTCGACCAGATCGCCGCCGATGACGGCGCCCCGCGCAACACCCGCGAGCGCGCAACGTTGATGTCCGAACTGATCCGCGGGTCGGGCAGTGCGTCGTGACCTTCAAAGTCGCCATCATCGGCAGACCTAACGTCGGCAAATCGACTCTTTTCAATCGGCTGGTGGGAAGGAAGCTGGCGCTTGTCGACGACACGCCGGGCGTCACCCGCGACCGTCGCGTCCATACCGCCAAGCTTTACGACCTGCATTTCGATGTCATCGACACCGCCGGCTTCGAGGACGCGGGCGCCTCGACCTTGCCCGGCCGCATGCGTGCGCAGACCGAGATCGCCATCCGCGAGGCCGACCTGATCTTCTTCACCATCGACGCCAAGTCCGGGCTGTTGCCTGACGACAGGACCTTCGCCGAGATCGTGCGCAAGTCCGGCAAGCCGGTCGTGCTGGTCGCCAACAAGGCCGAGGCGAAGGGCGCTCAGGGCGGCATGCTGGAGGCCTGGGAACTCGGCCTTGGCGAACCGATCCCGGTTTCGGCCGAGCATGGCCAGGGCATGCCCGACCTGCGCGACGCCGTGATCGGCGCGCTCGGCGAAGCGCGTGCTTTCGGCGAAGAAGATGGCGAAGACGAAGAAGTCGCTGCTGGCGAGGTTCTGATCGGCGAGGATATCGCCGACCCGGATGCCGAGCACACCTATGACGACACCAAGCCGATGCGTATCGCTGTCGTCGGCCGTCCCAATGCCGGCAAGTCAACGCTGATCAACGCGCTGATCGGCGAAGAACGGCTGCTCACCGGACCGGAAGCCGGCATCACGCGTGATTCGATCTCCGTCGACTGGGACTGGCATGGCCGCCGCCTGAAACTGTTCGATACGGCCGGCATGCGCCGCAAGGCCAGGATCCACGAAAAGCTAGAAGTGATGTCGGTGCAGGACGGCCTGCGCGCTATCCGCTTCGCCGAGATCGTCATCATCGTCCTCGACGCCACCATTCCCTTCGAGAAGCAGGATCTGCAGATCGCCGACCTGATCATCAGGGAAGGCCGGGCGCCGGTGATCGCCTTCAACAAATGGGATCTGATCGACCATCCCCAGGAGCTTCTGGCCGAACTGCGCGAGAAGACGGAACGTCTTCTTCCCCAGGCGCGCGGCCTCCAGGCCGTACCGGTCTCCGGCGAGACCGGGCGCGGTCTCGACAAGCTGATGGATGCCGTCATCAGGACCCACAAGGTGTGGAACAGCCGCGTCTCGACCGGCAAGCTCAACCGCTGGCTGGAAGGCATCCTGGCGCACCACCCGCCGCCTGCCGTGGCCGGGCGCCGGCTGAAGGTCAAATACGTCACCCAGGCCAAGACCCGGCCGCCGGGTTTCGTCGTCCAGTGCTCGCGGCCCGATGCGATGCCGCAATCCTATGTCCGCTATCTCTCCAACAGCCTGCGCGAAGCCTTCGACATGCCAGGCGTGCCGATCCGCATCGCGCTGCGCACGTCGGACAATCCCTTCGCAGGCAGGTCCAACAAGAAGCGAAGCTGATTGTCATCGGCGCCCCCTTGGTGCGCCATGATCACGCCACGCTGCGCAGGTCGCTGGCCCGCGTATTCTCAGGCAGCGCTTGCCGCGCGGCGTCCAGCAGGATGTCGGCGAGGCGGGCCGCCACCGGCTCGGCCTCGGCGTCCTTGCGATGCAGGAACAAGGACATCTTAGGCAGCGCCGGCAATCCGGCGATCTCAGGCGTCATCGCGCTGACGCTGGCCGGCAGGCCGATGTCGGTCCGGATCGTCAGCCCCAGCCCCGCCGCAACCGCTGCCCAGATGCCGCCAAGGCTCGGGCTGGAAAAGGCCATCCGCCACGACAGGCCGGCGCGGTCGAGCGTTTCGGTTGCCACCGTGCGCAACAGGCATGGCGCTTCGAGCGCCACCAGCGGCAGTGGCTCACTGTGGCGCAGGCTGGTCTCGATGCGCCTGGTCGGGCCGATCCAGCGCATCTGCACATCGGCGACGTGCTCGCTGTAAGGCAGCGTCTCGCCGCAGTGCCAGGCGAGCGCGATGTCGAGACTGCCTGACACGATTCGCTCGGCGAGTTCATGGCTGCGCGCGATCCTGGCTTCGATCTTGACCTTGGGATGCGCCCGGGCGAAGCGGCCGAGCACGTCCGGCAGCACCGCCTCGCCGAAATCCTCCTGCAGGCCGAGCCTTACCCAGCCCTCAAGCTCGACGTCATGGATGGCGGATGCCGCCTCGTCATTCAGTTCGATCAGCCGGCGTGCATAGCCGAGCATGGTTTCGCCCGCCTCGGTCAAGGCAAGGCCGCGTCCCGACTTGCGGAAGATCGGCGTCGCCGCCTGTTCTTCCAGTTTCTTCAATTGCGCACTGACCGCCGACGTCGACCGGCCAAGCCGGTCAGCCGCCTTGGCAAAGCTGCCCAACTCCATGCCGGTGACGAAACTGCGGAGGACGTCGAGGTCGAATGTCACGCGTCGCATATTGTTAGTCCTGCTTTTTGTTAGTCCTGCTTTTCAGGATGGTAAGTTTAAAAATTGCTGATTTTAAGGATGAAACTACGGCGCTAGAAACAGACCGTCAAGACCAGACCACTGGCCAGCACGGGAATGAAATCATGTCCGCCATTGTCAATTGCACTGACCGACAGAAGCCGGAACTTCTGGAAGATACCGGCTTCACCGGAAGAGCATTCAAGCCCGGCCATCGCTGGAAGGTCCTGGGCATAGGCGTTGCCGCCAATGCCAGCTTCTCCGCCACTTTCTCCGGCATACCGGCAACGGCGGTCGTGCTTCGTCAGGGCTATCATCTGGGCAATGCCGAGCTCGGCCTGGCACTCGGCCTTCTCGGGCTGGGGGTCGCGCTCAGCGAACTGCCCTGGGGCTTGCTCACCGACCGCTGGGGCGATCGCCGCGTGCTTTTGATCGGGCTCGGTGCGACGGCGGCGTGGCTCCTGGTCATGGCGATGCTGGTTGTCCCGACAAGGAGCGGCATTCCCGATGTCACGCTGCTCTCGGCGAGCCTGCTTATCACCGGACTGCTCGGCGGCAGCGTCAACGGTTCGAGCGGCCGCGCCATCATGGGCTGGTTCCGCGAAAACGAGCGCGGCTTTGCCATGAGCATCAGGCAGACGGCGGTGCCGCTCGGTGGCGGACTTGGCGCGCTTGTGCTGCCCTCGCTTGCCCTGGCTTTCGGCTTTGGCGCGGTGTTTGGGGTTCTGGCGGGCGCATCCGCTCTCTCTGCCCTGTTCGCCTGGCGCTGGCTGCACGAGCCGCCGACGGCGGGCGAGGGCCATCTCGCTTCGGCAACTGTGGCCGGACCGGCGCCGCTGCGCAATCCGGACGTCTGGCGTATCGCGACCGCCATCGGCCTGCTCTGCTTTCCGCAAGTGGCAGTGCTCACCTTCGCCTCCGTGTTCCTGCATGACTTTGTCGGACTGGGAACGGCAGCGATCAGCGGGAGCCTCGCCGCCGTGCAGATCGGCGCCATGGTCATGCGCATCTGGAGCGGCCGCTTCACCGACCGCCACGGCAACCGCCGCCAGTTTCTTCGCTTGTGCAGTGCGCTCAGCGCGCTTGCCTTCTTGGTGCTTTGGCTGCTGGTTCTGGCCGGTCCCGCCATGCCGGGCGGACGGTTCTTCCTCATGGCTGTCCTTCCCGTCGTGCTGATTGTCGCGGGCATCTCGGTCTCCGCATGGCACGGCGTCGCCTATACCGAGCTTGCCACGCTTGCCGGTGCCGGCCATGTCGGAACCGCGCTCAGCCTTGCCAACAGCTTCGTTTTCGTCGGCTTCTTCCTGGTGCCGGTGGCCATTCCGGGGCTCTTGCACCTCTGGTCATGGTCCGGCGTCTGGCTGTCGGCCGCCATCTGCCCCCTGATCGCCTGGCCGATCTTCCTGCGCCCGGCCTGAGTTCGCATGCCGGCCGCAAAACCGCCCGACTTCGGAACCACCACCTCCAGCCGATCAGGAAAACCCGATCGAACCCGTTAACGTCCCATCAAGGTTAATGCATCATTTTGCTCTCCAGTGGGGTCTGTGGCGTTCCTGGAGAGAGTTCCGTGCATCGACGTGTGTTGAAGCGGCTTGTTGCCGCCGCCGGTGAGAGAAAACGTGGCTTTCTGACCCCGTTCGTCATCGGTCTCGGCATCTGGATCGGCTTTCCGACCGTCGCCGCCTACCAGGAC